>CACMXM010000006.1 GCA_902617645.1 uncultured Pelagibacteraceae bacterium
AAAACATAAATTGAGAGGATATGTTTCAATAAATGTTCAATCAGGTGAAGCAATGGATACACATTCGTTCGCAACACTTATTGGGGTAGGCGCTACAACTGTAAATCCTTATCTTGCATTAGATGGTTTATATCAAAGATTTGAGAAAAAACTTTTTGGTAAATTTCAATACGAGGAATGTGTCAGTAGATATATAAAATCTGTAAACAATGGTCTCTTAAAGATAATGTCTAAAATGGGTATCTCGGTAATTAGTTCTTATAGAGGTGGATGTAACTTTGAAACTGTTGGGTTGAGTAGAACAGTTGTTTCTGAATATTTTCCAGGGGTAATTTCTAAAATTTCAGGGATTGGCTTAAGTGGTATTGAAAAAAAATTAAGATTGATACATGAAAAAGCATTTAGCAATGAGGATAAAGTATTGCCAATTGGAGGTATTTATCGTTATAGAAAGAATGGTGAGGTTCATCAGTATCAAGGTAAATTAATACATTTATTACAAAGTGCTGTTGCTTCAGGCTCTTATGAAGCTTACAAAAAATATGCTGAAGGAATATATGATTTGCCACCAATAAATCTAAGAGATCTTATTGATTTTAGACAAAGATACTTAAACAAACCAATAGATATTTCAGAAGTTGAACCAGTAGAAAACATACTTAAAAGATTTGGAAGCGGAAGTATGTCTCATGGAGCCTTGTCTAAAGAAGCACATGAAACATTAGCAATAGGAATGAATCGTATTAAAGGTGCTTCATGTAGCGGTGAAGGTGGTGAGGATGAAGTAAGGTTTAAAAAAATGAATAATGGAGACAGCGCAAACTCAAGAGTGAAACAAATAGCCTCTGCTAGATTTGGTGTAACAATAAATTACTTGAACAATTGTAACGAAATTGAGATCAAAATTGCACAGGGCGCTAAACCTGGAGAAGGTGGTCAATTACCAGGGTTTAAAGTATCAGAGGAAATCGCAAGATTAAGACATTCGACTCCAGGTGTGACCTTGATTTCTCCTCCACCACACCATGATATTTATTCAATAGAGGATCTCGCACAATTAATTTATGATTTAAAACAAATTAATCCTAAAGCAAGAGTTGGAGTAAAGCTCGTAGCCTCATCAGGAATAGGAACAATCGCTGCTGGTGTAGCAAAAGCAAAAGCTGATATTATTTTAATTTCTGGTCACAATGGAGGCACTGGTGCATCTCCACAAACAAGTGTTAAATACGTTGGAATACCATGGGAAATGGGATTAACGGAAGCTAATCAAGTTTTAACACTCAATAATTTAAGAAACTCGGTAACACTTAGAACTGATGGTGGAATTAAAACTGGAAGAGATGTTGTAATTGCAGCCATGATGGGAGCCGAGGAATATGGCGTAGCAACTACTGCTTTGGTAGCAATGGGTTGTATTATGGTACGTCAATGTCATTCTAACACTTGTCCAGTAGGTGTTTGTACTCAGGATGATAAATTAAGAGAAAAATTTAGTGGCACTCCTGACAAAGTAGTAAATTTGTTTACTTTTATAGCTAACGAAGTCCGAGAGATATTAGCCGAATTAGGCTTTAAATCGATTAATGAAATAATTGGAAGGACTGACTTATTGAGACAAGTAAGTAAAGGTTCACCAAATTTAGACGATTTAGATTTAAATCCTTTATTTGTTCAAGCTGATAGTGGAAAAAATAAACGTTATTGTGAGAACCAATCAATAAATTTTGTTCCTGATACTCTTGATCAAGAAATATGGCCGGCAATTGAAAAAAAAATCGACAATAATGAGAAAATAGATCAAGTATTTGAAATCAAAAATACCCATAGGGCTGTGGGTACAAGAATTTCACATAATTTATATAAAAAATTTGGTTATGAAAAGTTAGAGGATAATTTTTTAAATCTAAATTTTGTTGGATCAGCCGGACAATCTTTTGGTGCATTTGGAGGAAAAGGGCTATCTTTAAATTTGAAAGGTGATGCAAATGATTATGTTGGCAAGGGTCTATCAGGAGCAATAGTTTCAATTAAACTCTCTGAAGAAAGTAACTTAAATTCGTCTGAAAATACTATTATAGGAAATACAGTATTATATGGAGCTACTTCTGGTAGACTATATGCCTCCGGTAAAGCAGGAGAAAGGTTTGCGGTTAGAAACTCTGGAGCAATTTCTGTAATTGAAGGATGTGACTCAAATGGTTGTGAGTATATGACCGGTGGAACTGTAGTAATTTTAGGTGACGTCGGTGATAACTTTGCTGCAGGGATGACAGGAGGAATGGGTTTTGTTTATGATAAAAATAAATTATTTAACAAAAAAGTTAATTCAGAAACAGTAGTATGGCAAATTCCAGAAACGGATTACTGGAAAGATTATCTTAAATCCTTAATAAAAGAACATGTCAAATATACTGGATCTGAAATTTCTAAAAATATTTTGAATAATTTCGAAAATGAATTAAATAATTTTCTACAAGTTTGTCCTAAAGAAATGTTGGATAAACTAGAAAATCCTATCTCTACAAAATCAATGGTAAAAGAAGTAAGTTAAATTGAAAGATCTCAATATTTTTTTTTTTGGATTTGGACAAGTTGCTAAAGAATTTATTAAAAAACTTCTTTCAGAGGAGTGCAAATTAAATATCTCAATAACTACAAGACAAGCAAGTGGTGAAATCGAATTCTTAGGTCAAAAAGTTTCAAATTTTGAATTTAATAACGAAAAAATAGATAAAAACATTCAAAAAAAATTAAATAATTCTGATCACATACTTATATCTATACCCCCAAAAGATAAAAAAGATTTAGTTTTGAAATATTTTTCAAAAGAACTTCTCAATCAAAATATCAAGTGGATAACATATTTATCTGCAACAAGTGTTTATGGAGATCACAAGGGAGAGTGGGTAGATGAAAAAAGTGAAACTTTACCAAAATCCAAAAGTGGCATTGAAAGATTAGCAGTAGAGAATGGTTGGCTTAAAATGTATGAAGAACATAAAATACCGCTTCAAATTTTTAGATTGTCAGGCATTTACTCAAATAAAAATAATGTGTTAGAGAGAATTAAATCTGGTAACGGAAGTATTATAAGAAAAAAAAATCAATTTTTTTCAAGAGTACATGTGGAGGACATTGCAAACTTATTATTTATATCACTTAATAAATTTAAAAAAGGTGAAGTTTACAATGTCTCAGATGATAAGCCCGCATCTTCCGAAGAAGTAATGCAATATGGTGCGAAAATTCTAAATTTACCTGAACCTAAAGAAATAAAGCTAGATCAAATTGAAAGTGAAATGTTAAAAGCTTTCTACAATGACTCCAAAAAGGTAAGCAACAAAAAAGCAAAAGAATTTTTTAAGTATAACTTTAAATTTCCTACATATATTGAAGGTTTAAACTATATTAATAAAAAATTACTTAATTAGAATCTTTGTAATTATTAATAATTTTTTTTAACTCTTTTAAAATTTTTAACTTAAACTGCTTTTTAAATAGGCTATGATCGCCATTTTTTATTACAATTATTTTTTTTTGTGCAAACTTAAAAATTTTAAGTAGTTTTCGTGAATAAACCACTGGAACCGTATCATCTTTTTTACCATGAAATAATGTAACTGGTATTTTTAAATTTATTCTTTTATGCAATACCTTGTTTTTCCTTCCATCCTTTATGAGTTGAAAAGTAATAGGATACTCATATTCGCCGTGTTTTAAATGATAAACCCCATTTTTGATGGTCTCTCTTTTCATTTTCTTAGAAAATTTTTTCCACATGACTTTTTCTAAAAACTCAGGAGCGGAACCAATACCTATAAATCCTTTTATTTGTTTTGAGAAAAATTTAAATTGGTTTGTAGATATCCAAGAACCCATACTAGAACCGATTAATATAAAATCGTTTTTTTTGACTAGTTTTTTGATAGCCAACTTAGTATCACTAGTCCATTTGCTAATATTTCCTTTCGTAAACTCACCTGACGATTTTCCATGCCCAGAATATTCAAATGCTAAAAATCCAATTTTATTCTTTTTGCAGAAACTTAAAAAAGTTTTAGGTTTCTCTCCCTCAACATCAGACATAAATCCATGTAGAAAAACAACATAAAGGTTTTTTGTATAGTTATAACTTAAATATCTTATTTTCTGACTATTCTTTATTTTAAGGTATTTAAATTTTGTCATAAAAGTTTATTAGAGTAATTTCTTAATATATAACATTAGAGAATGTCATCTAAAATAAAAGTTTTACAAGTTATACCAAAATTGGGCTATGGTGGTGCTGAAACTGGATGTTACGACTTAGCACACTACCTTCATGAACAAGATTGTAAGTCTTATATAGCTACAAGTGGTGGAGAACTTTTAAAGTACGTGGATAAAAAAAAAGTGAAGATAATAAAGTTACCTGTACACTCAAAAAATCCACTTCTGATATTATTAAACAGTATTTGTCTAGCTTTCATAATTTTATTTCTCAATATCAATATTGTTCATGCAAGAAGCAGGTCACCTGCCTGGTCTTGTCTAATTGCAACAAAGCTCACTTTCAGAAAATTCGTTACAACTTTTCATGGAACTTATAACTTTAGCTCAAATATTAAAAAATTTTATAATTCTGTAATGGTAAAGTCAGATTTATTAATTGCTGGATCAAATTTTATTTTTTCACATATAAACGATAATTATCAAAAATATTTAAATCCAAAAAAAAAATTTCTAGTCATCTTCAGAGGTATAAATACAGAATATTTTGATCCAGATAACTTAACGAAAAACAGTGTTAGTAAATTAAAAACTCTTTGGCAAATAGAAGAAAATAGTAAAGTAATTCTTTTACCAGGTAGGCTTACATCATGGAAAGGACAAGAGTTATTTATTGAGGCAATTAACAAATTCAAAAAATTAAATCCAAATCTAGACTTCATAGCTGTAGTTTTGGGTGGCGATCAAGGAAGAACGGTTTATAAAAAAAAACTTGAGAGATTAGTTGAACAATACGATTTAACAAATAATTTTAGGTTCATAGAGAAATGTGAATATATGCCGGCTGCTTATATGTTATCAGATATTATAGTTTCGTCTTCAATCGAGCCAGAGTCTTTTGGTAGAGTTTCGGTAGAGGCGCAATCAATGAGAAAACCTATTATTGCTAGTAATATTGGTGGTTCAAATGAAACTATAATTGACAATAAAAGTGGTATTTTATTTGAAAGTGGCAATGCAGATTCTTTATCAAAAAAAATTGACGAGGTTATAAATCTTGACACTTTAACTCTGGAATTAATGGGTAAAGAAGGTAGAAAGAATGTTATAAATAGATTTAATATTGAAAAAATGTGTTTAAACACTTATTCAGAATACAAAAAATTATTTAACTAATGACAAATATTACACTCCCTGATGGAAAGACAATTAGGTTTGAAAAACCTGTAACTGGTTCACAGGTTGCTGAAAAAATTAGCAAATCTTTAGCAAAGCAAGCTTTAATTATGAGTGTAAATGGAGAACTTAAAGATTTATATCATATAATTAAAGAAGATAGTTCTGTAAAAATTATTACCGCTAAAGATCCTGAAGGATTAGAAGTTATTAGACATGACGCTGCTCACATAATGGCTATGGCTGTTCAAGAATTATATCCAGGTACACAGGTTACTATAGGTCCAGTCATCGAAAATGGTTTTTACTATGATTTTGCTAGAAAGGAGCCTTTTACAAGTGAGGATCTTAATAAAATTGAAAAAAGAATGTCAGAGATTGTCGACAAAGATGTGAAAACAAAAAGAGAAGTTTGGGAAAGAGAAAAAGCTATAAACCATTTTAAAAAGATTGGTGAAAAATATAAAGCTGAAATAATTGAGGGCATTCCAAAAAATGAGGAACTTTCAATTTATCATCACGGTGAAACTTGGCATGATTTGTGTAGAGGTCCTCATTTGGAATCTTCAGGAAAAATTGGCAAAGCTTTTAAACTAACAAAAGTCTCAGGAGCATATTGGCGTGGAGACTCGAAAAATGAAATGCTTCAAAGGATTTATGGTACTGGTTGGGCTAATCAAAAAGATTTAGATACTTATTTAAAAAGAATAGAAGAGGCTGAAAAAAGAGATCATAGAAAGCTTGGAAAAGAAATGAATCTGTTTCATTTTAGAGAAGAAAGTCCAGGCTCAGTTTTCTGGCATGAAAAAGGATGGAGTCTTTTTCAAAAACTTGTTGATTATATGAGAGATAGGCAAAAAAAAGCGGGTTATAAAGAGATAAATACTCCAGAAATTCTAGACAGGTCTCTTTGGGAAAAATCTGGTCATTGGGATAAATTTGGAGAACACATGTATACATCTACCACTCCTGATGAAAAAGTGTTTGCAATTAAACCAATGAATTGTCCAGGATGTGTACAAGTTTTTAATCAGGGACTAAAAAGTTATAGAGATTTACCCTTAAAAATGTCTGAGTTTGGAAAAGTCCACAGATATGAACCTTCAGGAGCTTTACATGGACTTATGAGAGTAAGAGCATTTACCCAAGATGATGCTCATATTTTTTGTACAGAGGAACAAATTACAGAAGAGTCTTTAAGCGTAACAAATTTAATATTAGATATTTATAAAGATTTAGGCTTTAAAAATGTAATATTAAAATATTCTGACCGACCTGAGATAAGAGTTGGAGACGATAAAGTTTGGGACAAATCTGAAGCTGCATTATTAAAAGCAGTGAAAGCAACAAAATTGGAATACACGATTAATAAAGGCGAAGGTGCATTCTATGGACCGAAAATTGAATTTGTTTTAAGAGATGCAATAGGACGAGACTGGCAATGTGGAACCTTGCAGGTAGATTTAAACCTTCCTGAAAGATTAGGTGCAACATTTGTTGATAAGGATGGATCAAAAAAAGTACCAGTAATGCTTCATAGAGCTCTCTTTGGATCACTAGAAAGATTTATTGGAATTCTAATTGAAAACTATGCAGGTAAACTTCCATTTTGGATTAGTCCACTTCAAATAGTTGTCATCCCTGTTTCAGATGAATTCGATAAATACGCTTCGGAGGTAGTTGGAAAACTTAGAAATGTAGGATTAAATTGCGAGGTTGATTTAAAAAACCACAATTTAAATTACAAAATTAGAGAACATTCACTATCTAAAGTACCAGTTTTACTAATTTGTGGTAAAAAAGAAGTTGACAGTGATAGTGTAACTATTAGAGAATTAGATAATAAAAAACAAGAAAATATGAAGCTAAAAGATTTTATCAAAAAGTATTCTGCTTTAAATCAAGCATCCCTCAATTAAGTGGCTGATCATAAAAAAAATTATTTCCAAAGAAGGACTAAAGATAAAGGTCCAAGAGCCAACAATAGAATCTATTCCCCGGAAGTACAGGTAATTTCAAGCTCAGGTGAAAATCTAGGAATATTAAATACGAATGAGGCAATTTCAATTGCTCGAGAAGAGGATTTAGATCTTATAGAAATTTCTCCCAATGCTAAACCGCCAGTTTGTAAAATTATGGATATGGGTAAATTTAAATATGATGCTCAAAAAAAAGCTAATAAAGCTAAAAAGAAACAAAAAAAAGTTGATTTAAAAGAGATTAAATTAAGACCAGTAACTGAAGTACATGATTATTCTTTTAAAATTAAAAATGCTCAAAAATTTCTTACTAAGGGAGATAAGGTAAAATTTACTATTAGATTTAAAGGTAGAGAACTTCAACACACACATCTTGGGAATGAGTTAATGGAAAAAATCAAAACTGACATGTCCACAGTTGGTAAAATTGAGCTTCAACCGAAATTTGATGGAAAACAGATGATAATGGTAATACAGCCATTATAAGCAATAATTAAGGTTGTAAATTAATTCTAATATTTGTATAAGTCCTGCCACATATGCCAAAATTAAAAACTAAAAGCTCAGCAAAAAAAAGATTTAAAATTACTGCAAGAGGAAAAGTTGTTATGCCTCAAGCAGGTAAGAGACACGGCATGATTAAAAGAACTAATTCACAGATAAGAAAGCAAAGAGGAACCACAATTATGGCAAAGCAGGATGGAAAAATTGTTAAATCGTATATGCCATATAATTTAAGAGGATAAAATGGCTAGAGTTAAAAGAGGTGTAACAAGTAGAGCAAAACACAAGAAAGTTCTAAAAGCTGTTAAGGGTCAATGGGGAAGAAGAAAAAATACTATTAGAGTTGCAAGACAAGCTATGGAAAAAGCAATGCAATATGCTTACAGAGATCGAAGAAATAAAAAAAGAGATTTTAAATCACTATGGATTCAAAGAATAAATGCTGGAGTTAGATCAGAAGGTCTCACATATTCTAGATTTATTCATGGCTTAAATAAATCAGGTATAAAGTTAGATAGAAAAATTCTAGCAGAAATAGCATACGATAACCCAGAAGCCTTTAAAACGATCGTCAAAAAAGCCCAATCGGCATTAAATTAATCTTCACTATTGTTTTATTTAAACTAGGAAATAATCTGCAGATATGTCAGATATTATAAAAATAAAAACAGAATATCTTAACAAGCTTAAAAATGTTTCTGATCTTAAAGAAATTAACCAAATAAAATCTGAATTATTTGGAAAGAGTGGAAAAATATCTGATGAATTTAAGAAATTGGGTTCTCAAAATTCTGAAGAGAGAAAAAAAATTTCATCAGAGTTAAATGATACAAAAAGTGAGTTACAAAATTTAATTGAAAAAAAAATAAAAGATATCGAAATAAATGAAATTAATTTAAAACTTAAAAATGAAAGAATTGATGTAACTTTACCTGAAAGAACTTTTAATAGGGGAAAAATTCATCCTGTTTCACAAGTTATAGATGAAATATCATCTATCTTTTCGGAAATTGGTTTTTCTGTTGAAGAGGGACCAGATGTTGAAAACGAATACAATAACTTTACAGCCTTAAATACACCAGAAAGCCACCCAGCAAGAGATATGCATGACACTTTTTATCTGGACAAAAATAAAAAATTTTTACTTAGAACCCACACATCTCCTGTGCAAGTAAGAACCATGTTAAAAGGGAAGCCTCCCTTTAAAATAATTGCGCCAGGAAGAACCTACAGATCTGATAGTGATCAAACTCATGCTCCCATGTTCCATCAGGTTGAGGGTCTTCATATAGATAAGAACATTAACATGGCTCACTTAAAAGGATGTCTAAACTATTTTATTAAAGAATTTTTTGAAGTTGACAAAATTAAGATGCGATTTCGACCAAGTCATTTTCCATTTACAGAACCTTCTGCTGAAGTTGATATTGGCTATGAAATGAAAGATGGGAAAATAATAATTGGAGAAGGAGATCAATGGCTTGAGATTTTAGGATGTGGAATGGTTCATCCTAATGTTCTCAAAAATGTCAAAGTCAATCCATCCAAGTATCAAGGTTATGCTTTTGGAATAGGTATTGATAGACTAGCAATGCTTAAATATGGAATTAATGATTTAAGAGCCTTTTTTGAAACTGATTATAGATGGTTAAGTCATTTTGGATTTGATCCTTTAGATGTTCCGTCTAGTTATAGAGGTTTAAGCCGATGAAATTCACAATAGATTGGCTAAAGGATCATTTAGATACAAAATTGAATGATGAAAAAATAATAGATAAACTTACAAATCTTGGCTTAGAGGTAGAAAGTTTTCAAAGTCAACCATCAGAATTAGATAATTTTATTGTTGCAAAAATAGTTAGTTCAGAAAAGCATCCAAATGCAGATAGATTAAAAGTATGTGAGGTTGATATTGGAAAGAACGAAAATGTAAAAGTTGTTTGTGGTGCACCCAATGCAAAACAAAATTTAATAACAGTTTATGCACCACCAGGAGCAATTATTCCAAAAAATCAGATGAAATTATCAGTGAGCAAAATCAGAGGAGTTACATCTTACGGTATGTTATGTTCAGAGGCAGAGCTGAAACTTTCTGATGAAAGCGAGGGTATAACTGAGCTATCTGGAAATAAATATGAAAGCAAAATAGGAAAAAATTATTTTTCAAACAATGCACCTAAAGTTATTGATTTATCAATCACTCCAAACCGAGCTGACTGTCTTGGTGTGAGAGGTATTGCAAGAGACTTAGCAGCTTCAGGATCAGGGAAATTGAGAAAAATAAACTCTTCTAAAATTAAATCTTTTGGCCAGCAAAATTTAAAAGTACAAATAAAGAAAGAAAAAAATCAAGGATGTTCCGCATTTGGAACCTTTTTAATAAAAGATGTCAAAAATAAAGAAAGTCCAAAATGGCTTAAAGATAAATTATTATCTGTTGGACAGAAACCAATTTCAGCAATTGTTGATATAACAAATTATGTAATGCTTGATTTAAATCGACCTTTGCATGCATATGATGCAGACAAAATTGATACAGAAATTTTAGTAAGAAACTCAAAAAAAGGTGAAAGTTTTGAAGCATTGGATAAAAAAAAATATGTTTTAGAGGATAATATGTGTGTAATCACTGATAATTCAGGTATTTTAGGTTTAGGTGGCATAATAGGAGGCACAAGATCAGCCACAGAGTTTGGAACAACAAATATTCTTTTAGAGTCAGCATATTTCCATCCAAAATCTATAAGAAAAACCTCAAAGTCATTAAATATAGATACTGATGCAAAACATAGATTTGAAAGGGGCATAGATCCTAATTCTATAGAGGAAGGATTATTGGTTGCTGCGAATTTAATTAAAAAGATATGTGGTGGAACAATTAGTAAAAAAGATATTCAAATAAACGAAAAATTTAAAAAACGTAAAGTTAGTTTTCCAGTAACAAAACTTCAAAGTATTACTGGTTTTAAAGTTTCAGAAAAAGAAATTGTAAAAATTTTAGATAGTCTTGGTTTTAAAATAACAAAGAAAAAAAAATTTTTAGATTTAATTGTTCCCTCATGGAGACCAGATATAGAGCAAGAAATTGATATTGTTGAGGAAGTTGCGAGAATAATTGGCTACGATAAAATTAAAACAGAATTACCAGAAAAAGTCAGAATAAAGCCAACTTTAAATAAGCAACAAAAATTATTTCATTTTTTACAAAGATCCGTTGCATCTAAAGGTTATCTTGAGACTGTTACTTGGTCATTTACAGATTCCAAAATTAACGAATTATTTAAAGAGGATAAAAAAGAAATTGAAATAGTCAATCCAATTAGCTCTGATTTGAATGTATTAAGAAGCTCTATTTTTTCTAATCTGATTTTTTACTTAAAAAAGAATTTAGATAGAGACTTTAAAGATATTTCAATGTTTGAAATAGGACCAATTTTTACTGGGTATAAACCAGGGGAACAAGAAATTGTATTAGCGGGGATAAAGTCTGGATTAGCTTCCAGATTAAACTGGATAGAAAAAGACAGAAAACTTGATGTCTTTGACTCTAAAAGAGATGTAATGCAAACTTTACATGAAATAGGTTTAGATATTAATAAAATCAAAATCGATACTAAAACCCCTAATTATTATCACCCAGGAAAATCTGGTGCTATTTATCAAAATTCTTTTGATAAAGTTCCAATCGTATTTTTTGGAGAAATTCATCCAAATATAATTCATAAAGTTGATATAAAAACAGATGCACTTATTATTTTTGAGGTTTTTTTAGATAGAATAAAAATTAGCGAGAGAAAAATTAAAGACATGAAATCAAAATTTCAATATTCAGATTTTCAAAAATCCGAGAGAGATTTTGCATTTGTTTTAGACAAAAGTTTTGAAGTTCAAGAACTTATTAAAATTATTTCTGATGTAGATAAAGATTTAATAAAATCTATAAGGGTTTTTGATGTTTATGAGGGAGATAATATAGATCAAGACAAAAAGTCAGTTGCATTAAATGTTACAATTCAATCAACAAATAAATCGCTTACAGACGAAGATTTAAATAATTTAAATAAATTAATTATTTCTAGTGTAGAAAATAAAACGGGTGCAAAATTAAGATCATAGATGTCAAATCTGGATAATATTAGAAATTTCGCAATTATTGCTCATATAGATCACGGAAAATCTACGATTGCAGACAGGATAATCCATCGATGTGGTGGTCTCACGGATAGAGAAATGAAAGAGCAGGTATTGGACTCCATGGATATAGAAAGAGAAAGGGGAATAACAATAAAAGCTCAAACTGTTAAATTAAATTATAAATCTAAAAATGGAAAAGAGTACATATTAAATATTATCGATACACCTGGCCATGTAGATTTCAGTTATGAGGTAAGTAGATCGTTATACGCATGTGAGGGATCAATTTTGATTGTTGATAGTACTCAAGGTGTAGAGGCTCAAACACTCGCTAATGTTTATCAGGCATTAGATATTAATCATGAGATTATACCTGTTTTAAATAAAATAGATTTACCAGCATCTGATATCGATAGAACAAAAAAACAAATCGAAGATGTTATTGGTATTGATACATCTCTTGCAGTGCCTTGTTCTGGAAAAACTGGCGAAGGTATCGACGAAATTCTTGAGCAAATAATCGAAAATTTACCCTCTCCTGACGGAAAAAAAGAGGAATTATTAAAATGCCTACTAGTAGATAGCTGGTATGATTCATACCTAGGTGTCATTATTCTTGTAAGAGTAATTGATGGAAAACTAAAAAAAAATATGAAAATAAAAATGATGTCTACAAAACAAGAATATATTATTGAAAAAGTGGGTGTTTTTACTCCTAAACCAGCAGATATTGATGAACTTAATTCTGGAGAAATTGGTTTTATAATTACTGGTATTAAAAACTTGTCTGAAACTAAAGTCGGAGACACTATTTGTGATGCAAATAAACCACTGCAAATAGCTTTACCTGGATTTAAGCCAAGTAAGCCAGTAGTATTTTGTGGACTCTTTCCTGTCGACAGTTCTGAATATCAAAAATTAAAAGATGGATTAGCAAAGTTAAAATTAAACGACTCAAGTTTCTCCTATGAGCCTGAGTCATCTTCAGCTCTTGGGTTAGGTTTTAGATGCGGATTTTTAGGATTACTACACTTAGAAATTGTAACTGAAAGACTCGAGAGAGAATTTGATATAAATCTTTTAACAACAACTCCAGGAGTAGTTTATAAAGTACATTTAAATAGTGGTAAAATCTTTGACTTACAAAATCCATCAAGTTTGCCAGATCCAACTTTGATTAAATTAATTGAGGAGCCTTGGATTAAAGCCACGATTATTACTCCAGATCAGTATCTTGGATCGATTATAAAATTGTGCCAAAATAAAAGAGGCGTGCAAACAAATTTAACTTACTCAGGTAATAGAGCTGTTTTAAATTACGATATACCTTTAAATGAAGTGGTTTTTGATTTTAATGATCGCTTAAAATCGATGACAAGTGGTTACGCAAGTTTTGATTATGAGATAACAGGCCACAAAGAGGGGAGTCTTGTTAAACTTGGAATTCTTGTTAATTCAGAGCCGGTTGATGCTTTGGCAATGATGGTGCACAAAGATTTTGCGCAATCAATTGGAAGAGAGGTATGTGAGAAGTTAAAGGATTTAATACCAAGACATAATTTTATGATCCCCGTTCAAGCTGCTATAGGAGGAAAAATAATAGCAAGAGAAACTATAAAAGGCTTTAAAAAAGATGTACTCACCAAAATACACGGTGGAGGAGCTTTAGATAGAAAAAGAAAACTATTGGAAAAACAAAAAAAAGGGAAAGCAAAAGCTAAACAATTTGGCAAGGTAGAAATACCCCAAGAGGCTTTTATAGGTGTGCTTAAAATAAATAAAAATTGAAATGAATTTATTTGATTGTTTTATGTATAACAATGAGGAAACATTGTTAGACTTAAGATTACAAACTTTATCAAAATATGTTCAAAAGTTTATATTAGTCGAGTCTCTTTTCGATCATCAAGGAAATAAAAAAGATGAGTTTTTAAATATTGAGAATTTTAAAAAATATAAAGATAAGATCATTTCTTTAAAAATCGAGAACTTTCCATCAAATGTGAATGAACCTTGGAAAAGAGAAAACTTTCAAAGAAATTATATTTCGGAGGCATTAGAAAATTTAAATGATAATGATTATATAATTATTTCTGATGCAGATGAAATTCCCAATCTTAAAAACCTAAAAAATATAGAAAAAAATAAATTTACTGCGTTCAAGCAATCAAACTATTGTTATAAATTTAATATGAAAAATGTTACATACCCTGATTGGTATGGTTCTAAGTTATGTAAAAAAAAATATTTAAAATCACCACAATGGTTAAGGAATCAAAAAGTAAAAAACTATCCATTTTTTAGAGTTTTCAAAATTAATTGGAATATAATAGAAAATGGAGGTTGGCATTTTTCTTTTCTAATGCATCCAGATGATATTAAAAAAAAGATAAAATCATTTGCCCATTCTGAATTTAATAAAAGTCAATATCTTGACATATCAAAAATAAAGAAAACAATTTCTGAGGGAAAAGATTTATTTAATAGAGAACAAAAATATTCTAAAGTTGATTTAGATAAATCATTTCCTAAATATGTTTTTGAAAATAAAGCAAAGTTACAGGACTGGATTATTTAAAGATGGAAAACTTGAAAATTTATTGTATTTCAATGTCTAACTCACATTTAGAGAAAATTAAAAAACTTAATTATATACCTGTGGGATTGGGGAATGGAAAATTTGATAAAGAGTGGGTTAGAGATAATACCTTAGAAAATATTAGTTATAAAAATAGTTGGTATGGTGAAAACACTTTTTATTATTGGTTATGGAAAAATAACTTAAATAAAAATTTTGATAAAGAGTGGGTTGGATTTTGTCATTATAGAAGATTTTGGACACAAAACTCTGTAGAGCAAAAAAATGAAGTTTTATTTAAATCAATATTACAAAAAGTACCAAATGAGTGGAAAAATCACGAAGTTGTGCTTCGAGAGGAGTTTTTTGTTAACTCAAGTAAATTAAGTAAAATTTTAAAACATGGTAAAAAACAACTTTTAAAAAATCCATTTGTATTTTTATCTAAGAAAACTATGACCATCAAAGTTCATTACGACATGTATCACGGATATGGTGAGCTGGATAAAGCCATTGAATTACTTGATGATCAAAATAGAGAGGGATTTAGAAATTTTGTAAATACTCAAGGATCTTTTAATGCAAATAATATATTTATATGTAAATCACCTAAACTTTATGCGGACTATTGTGGTGTGTTGTTTAAATGGTTAAAAAATTGTGAAGAAATTTTTGGTTTTGATGAAACAAGAGAATATAGTCGCATAAGAGTTTATGCGTTTCTAGCAGAACGGTTTTTGAGTTACTGGTTTAAAAAAAATTCGAATTATATTGTTTGGCCTTTAAAATTCCATGATATTACAAATGATAAGATAAACTTCTGAATTAATATGAAAAAAAAAATTTTTTTAGCGGGAGTGGGCGGAATGTTAGGAGAAGCATTTTATTTAGAATTTTCAAAAGATTATGAACTATATTGTACAGATAAAGATGTAAATGAAAAATGGTTACATCATTTAGATTTTTGCGAAAAAGATAATTATAAATTTGAAGTAAAAAAATTTAATCCAGACTACCTTTTTCATATAGGTGCATTTACGGATTTAGAATATTGTGAGAGACACAAAGTTCAAACAGTTAAAACAAATACAGATTCAGTTATTACCGCGGTCGAGATAAGTAATAATTTAAAAATACCTTTATTGTACATAAGCACCGCTGGTATATTTGATGGAACTAAAGAATTTTATGATGAAAAAGATCTGCCAAAACCAATTGGTGTCTACGCGTCAACAAAATATGAAGCTGAGAAATATGTAGTAAATAATTGTAAAAAATATTTAATTTGTAGAGCTGGTTGGATGATGGGTGGTGGACCAAAAAAAGACAAAAAATTTGTTCAAAAAATAATTAAACAAATAAAAGAGGGAAAAAAAGAATTATTTGTAGTTAATGATAAATTTGGTACCCCAACCTATACTTTTGATTTTGCAAAAAATACTAAAAAACTATTAGAAAGTAATAAATATGGCTTATTTAATATGGTATGTGAAGGTAAAACTAGCCGACTGGAAGTCACAAAAGAAATAATAAATATTCTTAATTTACAAGATAAAATTAAAATAAACCAAGTTAACTCAAGCTATTTTTCCAAAACTTTTTTTGCTGAAAGACCAAACTCAGAAAATTTGATAAATAGTGAACTTGATAAAATTGGTCTAAATTTAATGAGACCTTGGAAAGAAACTCTTAGAGAATATATAAACAAATATTATTTAGATTATATTTAGGAGAGATGGCCGAGTGGTTTAAGGCGCACGCTTGGAAAGCGTGTTAAGGGGTAACTCTTTCGTGGGTTCGAATCCCACTCTCTCCGCCAAGCAAAATTGCCAAAAAACCTTAAAAAAAGAATTGCATATTTTTTAACAGTTCGGAATGTTATAAACATATAAAGATAAAAATGAACAATATTTCAGTAATATTATTATTATTTCATACACGTAAAAATTTAATAGAAAATTTAAAGCAATATAAAGATTTTAAAGTTTTGATTTTGGATCAAAGTAATGATTTAGAACTAAAAAAAAAAATTAAAAAATTTCTTCCAAAAATAGAATATTACCACTCAACAAATATAAACATGGGTTTTGCTAGAGGTGTAAATTTCTTAGCTAAAAAAGTAAAAACAAAATATTTTTTATGTACGCAACCAGATATAAGAATTAATAAAAAATCAATTAAGTATTTATTAAATACATTTTATTTAAAAAAAAATTGTGTAATTTCTGTTCCAAAAATCGATGATTTTAAAAATTTTAAAATCAAAAACAAAAAAAAAATTTATCCTATTAAAAATATAATTGGAGCAATTTTTTTGACAGAAAAAAAAAAGTTTTCAAATATTAATATGTTCGATGAAAATTTCTTTTTTTATTGGGAAGATGTTGATATTTCTAATAGGATACAGAAATCTAAATATAAAATTTACATAAATCATAATTCTAAAGCAGTTCATACCTGGTCATCTACAAAATTTAATTTGCTAACTTTTTATATCAAAGAAACAAATTTTAAATATGGAGAACTATTTTACCAGCATAAAAATAATAAACTTAAATATATTAAAATCTTAAGGCAACCATTCACACTATTTTTTTACAGCTTATTATACTTATTATTATTAAACCCAAAAAAATCACTTTCTAATTTATTTCGAATCAACGGTATTATTAAATTTATAATTGAAAACCTAATAATTAAACGATCTATCTTTAACAATTCAAAATTAACTAAAAAAAAGGATTTTTGAATAAACAGAAAAAAAAAACAAAATATCCTTAATTAACATTGATATATAAAGCTTTTTAAAGGTCGGAATGTTTTGTAATTTTATTAAATAAACAAAAAGTGATATAAGTTATTATTTCCAAAAAATTATGAGTAAAAAAAATAACCAAAATTACCAGGCTGACTCAATAAAAGTATTAAAGGGACTTGAGGCAGTAAGAAAAAGACCTGGAATGTATATCGGAGACACCGACGACGGTACCGGCCTTCATCATATGGTGTATGAAGTTGTAGATAACTCAATTGATGAGGCTCTGGCAGGATATTGTAAAAACATAGAAGTTAGCATAAATGCTGATAGGTCAGTAACTGTTAATGACGATGGCAGAGGAATACCAGTAGATATGCACAAAGGAGAAAAAAAATCTGCAGCTGAAGTTATAATGACACAATTACACGCAGGTGGAAAATTTGACCACGACTCTTATAAAGTCTCAGGTGGCTTACATGGAGTCGGTGTTTCAGTAGTAAATGCTCTTTCAAAAAAATTAAAATTAACGATTAATCGTGACGGTAAAAAATATTATATAGAGTTTGAAAATGGAAAAGCTAAATCACCCCTTAAACATACAGGTAGGGCCAAAAGTAACAATGGGACAGAAATAAATTTTATACCATCAGATGAAATTTTTTCGTCAACTAAATTTAGCTTTTCAATTTTAGAAAAAAGATTGAGAGAATTAGCGTTTCTTAATAAAGGAATTAAAATAATCTTAAATGATTTTTCCCAAACAAAAACGAAATCATTGGAGTTCAAATTTGATGGTGGGATACTAGAGTTTGTGGAATATTTAGATCATAAAAGAGAAGTACTTAAAAATAAAAATGGTAATGATTTATTTAAAAAACCTATATATTTAGAGGATAATAAAAGCAATTTAGATATACAGTGTTCTTTGAAATGGAATGCAGGTTATAGTGAGGATGTATATCCATTTACAAATAATATTTATCAAAAAGATGGTGGTACACATCTATTAGGTTTTAGAAGCGCGTTGACTAGAGTAATAAATAAGTATGCGAGCGATTTGAATTTGCTAAAAAAAAATAAGTTATCAATCTCTGGAGATGATATTAAAGAAGGTTTAACTTGCGTGCTGTCGATAAAAATACCAGATCCAAAATTTTCATCTCAAACAAAAGATAAACTTGTTTCATCAGAAGTAAGAAATATTGTTGAAACAACAATAAATGAGAAACTGTCTTTATGGTTTGATCAAAATCCATCTATATCAAAAATAATTTTAGCTAAAATTATTCAGGCAGCACAAGCTAGAGATGTTGCACGAAAAGCAAGAGAAACAGTTCGTAGAAAAGGAGCCTTAGAGTTAACAGGCTTACCAGGAAAACTTGCAGATTGTCAAAATTCAAGCCAAGAGGAAACCGAACTTTTTATTGTGGAGGGTGACTCTGCAGGAGGGTCGGCAAAACAAGGAAGAAATAGAGAGTATCAAGCTGTTTTACCTTTGAGGGGAAAAATACTTAATACCTATGTTGATACAAACGGAGGGAAAAAAAGAGGAGAAAATGAAATTCGCACAAAAACTTTATCAAAAATGATTTCATCAAATGAAATAATGACTTTAATAAATGCTCTTGGATTAGATCCTAAAGATGAGGAAATAGAATTGAAAGACTTAAGATATGGCAAGATTATTATTATGACTGATGCTGATGTAGATGGATCACATATCAGAGCATTGCTTTTGACTTTTTTTAACAACAAACCATTTAACAAGCTTATTGAAAAAGGCCATATATATTTGGCGCAGCCTCCACTTTTTAAAATAAATAAAAATGGAAAAGTTACCTACATAAAGGATGAGAAGGAGCTTGAAAATTTTATTGAAAAGAATTCAAAGGAACTTAAAAAAATAAAAAAAGGATCAAAAGATTACGAAAAAAATTTTGCATTAGAAAAATCGAAATTAAATATTCAAAGGTTTAAGGGATTGGGTGAAATGAATCCTGAAGAATTGTGGAACACAACCCTAAACCCAGAATCACGAAATCTATTAAAAGTCGAGTATTCCAAAGATATTAAGAAAGATATTAATATCATTCATACATTAATGGGCAACGATGTGTCCTTAAGGAAAGACTTTATAGTTTCTAATGCAATAGATGTCCAAAATCTAGATATCTAGTAATGAAGTTTGAGGATAATTCAGATATTTTTACTTTGAACAGGACTACATATGTTAACTTAAGGTGGATTGCATTTATAGGTCAAATTTCATCCATCTTTGTTGTAGAATTTTTACTAAACTTTAAATTTAATTACATTCCATGTCTTATCATTATAGGTTTGGGTGTAATTACAAATATTTTTTTACAATTTAAGATTAAAGAAAATCAAATTAATAATTTTTTGTCTTCAATTTATTTGACTTATGATATTTTACAACTAGGGATTTTATTTTTTTTGACTGGTGGAATAAAAAATCCATTTATTTTTTTAATAATTATTCCAGCAGTATTTTCATCTCAGTATCTATCTATTAAAAGTTCGATGATGTTGGTAGTTCTAACAACATCTATTATAATTCTACTGAGCTTTTCTTACTTTGAATTACCACATCCAGGAGAAATTCACTTTCATGTCCCAAATTATTATTTATATGCAATTCCAGTATCAATTTTGATTGGTCTATTATTTTTAGTCTATTTTGCGGCAAAGTTTGGGGAAGAAAATAGAAAGAGAAAAAAAGCTACTGATAAAATTCAAGAAATAATGGCTAAAGAAAATGAATTACTTTCGTTAGGTGGACAGGCAGCTGCTGCAGCACACTCTTTGGGCACCCCCTTGTCTACAATACTTTTAACTTCTAAAGAATTACAAAAGGAATTTGGAGGTAATACAAAATTAAAAAAGGACCTAGATTTACTTGTATCGCAAAGTAATAGATGTAGTGAAATTTTAAAAAAACTGTCATTAAATCCAAAAATTAACGACGAGTTTATCAATACAAATCTAAACTTGAGAGATTATATAGATGAAATAGTGAGATCTTTTGAAGAAATTAGTACTAAAAAATTTAATATAATTTTTGACGAATTTAAAAATCCAATTAGAATTGGTAAATCAACTGAAATTATTTATGGTTTACGAAACTTTATTGGAAATGCCAATAAGTTTAGCAAAAAAAAAATAGATATATCTTTATCAAATATAAAAAATAGTACACTTGTAAAAATAAGTGATGATGGAGATGGATTTCCTAAAGATCTGATCAGAAGTGAAAAGCTTGGAGAGCCGTATATCAGGACGTTAAATATTGATAATTCTACAAAACAAGGCTTGGGATTAGGAACATTCATTGGAAAAACTTTATTAGAAAAAAACTTTGCAACTGTAAAATTTAACAATTCAGAATATACGGGCGGAGCTGAAGTGACTATAGAATGGAAAGATAGAGACCTTAAAAAAATCTAGTTAGTTAAGTTTTGATTTATTTACAAATAGACCACTCAATTGCTCTATCATTACATCACCAAGTTCCTGAACATCAGTAATTTTTATAGCCTTCGAGTAATACCTAGATACATCATGTCCGATACCAATCGCTAAAATTTCTATTTCACTTTTATTTTCAATATATCTTACTGTCTTTTTAAGGTGTTTTTCTAAAAAATCACCAGAGTTAACCGATAATGTTGAATCATCAACTGGAGCACCGTCAGAAATGACCATTAAAATTTTTCTTTCCTCTTTTCTTTTTTTTAATCTACTAAATGCCCAATTTATTGCTTCTCCATCAATATTTTCTTTTAGCAACCCTTCTTTTAACATTAGTCCCAAGTTATTTTTGCTTATTCTACATTGAATATCTGCGCTTTTATAAATTATGTGTCTAAGATCGTTTAATCTTCCTGGAGATTTTGGTTTATTATTTTTATTCCAATATTCCCTTGATTGACCTCCTTTCCAATTTTTAGTTGTGAAACCTAGAATTTCCACTTTAACCGAACATCTCTCCAAAGTTCTTGATAAAATATCAGCACATATAGCTGCTATAGTAATCGGTCGCCCTCTCATTGAGCCTGAATTATCAATTAATAAAGTTACAACCGTATCTTTAAATTCGTAGTCCTTTTCTTTTTTAAAAGACAACGAACTGTAAGGATCCATTATAACTCTAGTTAATTTGGAAGTATCTAACAAACCTTCTTCTAAATCGAATTCCCATGCTCTTTTTTGACTAGCTAACAGTTGTCTTTGAAGTTTGTTTGCTAACTTTGTAATTAAATCTTGAAAACTTACTAATTGTTGATCTAAATTTTTCCTTAATTTTACAATCTCCTCTAAACTTTCTAGATTTTCTGCTTTAGCAACCTCATCAAATTTAGTTGTAAATACTTTATATTCTTGGTCTGAAGTATTTTTATTAATTTTTTGCATAAAATTTTCTGAATTTTCTTTCTCGCTATCAGTATCTATAGAGTTTTCCTCTAGTTGATGTTCTGTAAAATCATAATCCGTATCTACACCCTGATTATCATCTTGAGTATCTTGAGAACTTTGGTCTTGATTGGAGTCTTCATCATGATTTTCATTGTTGTTTTCTGCCTTATTCTCATTGTTTTGATCATCTTTATCATTTTGTGTCTCATCATTATTTTCAAAGAGATCCATATCTTTAAGAATTTCTGATATTTTAGAATTAAATATTTCTTGATTTTGCAGGTTTTTTTGAAAAAATTTAATATGTTTATCAAAAGCTTCGTGCAATTCTTGCCTCCAAAAACTTAGAATTTTTTCACAATTTTGATTTAAATTTAAATTAAAAAAATTTTTCAACATATAAATTTCAAAGGCCTCAGATATTTTTACATCGTCTTTACTTTTTATGTGTTCCACTTTTAATTTTGAAATACTATTTTCATAGTTTTCTAGAAAGTTTAGTTTTATACCTTTGAGCATTTGTGAACCGAGCAATTCACATCTAATTTTTTCAGAAAATTCATACAATAATTTACAGGATGCATTTTTGGGATAATTTGATTTAAAAATTTCCTCTTTAGAGAATTTTTTTAATAAAGCTCTAGAGTCGCTTTCAGCTCTATATTTTACGAATTCCTCTTTTGAATTTAATGTATCGATTTCAAAAAAATTTAAATCTTTTATATTTTTTTTATTTTTTGATTTTTTATTTAAATAATTATCCGAAATTGCATTCTCTGTGGAAATTAAAGCAATTTTAAATCTTTCTTTAATATTATTTTCTTTGCTCATTAACTCTGAATATTAATCATTGACTCGGGCAGCTCTTCTCCGAAACATCTTTGGTAATATTCAGAAATAATATTTTTTTCTATTTCGTCACATTTATTTAAAAATGTTACTCTAAAAGCATATCCAACATCATTAAAAATATTAGAGTTTTCAACCCAATGAAGAACTGTTCGGGGACTCATAACTGTTGAAATATCTCCAGCAATAAATCCTTTTCTTGTAAGTGAGGCTACTTTGATCATATTGCTCACTTTTTCTTTTCCTTTGCTATTATTTAAATTTTTATTTTTTGCTAATACGATTTCCATTTCCTTCTCTAAGCTTAAGTAATTCAATGTGCTTACAATATTCCATCTATCCATCTGTCCTTGGTTAATTTGTTGAGTGCCATGATATAATCCAGTCGTATCGCCTAAACCGACAGTATTAGTGGTAGCAAACAGTCTAAAGTATTTATTTTGTTTAATAACTTTATTTTTATCTAGCAACGTAAAATTTCCATCTGCTTCTAAAACTCTCTGAATCACAAACATGACATCCGGTCTGCCTGCATCGTATTCATCAAAAACTAAAGCAATAGAGTTTTGAATAGCCCACGGCAATATTCCTTCTTTAAATTCAGTTATTTGTTTTCCATCTTTAAGTGTAATTGCATCTTTTCCAATTAAATCAATTCGACTTACATGACTGTCTAAATTAATTCTTACACAAGGCCAATTTAATCTAGCAGCTATTTGTTCTATATGAGTAGATTTACCAGTTCCATGATACCCTTGAACTAGAACACGCTTATTAAAAGCAAAGCCTGACAAAATTGCTAAAGTGGTATCTCTATCAAATATATAATTTTTGTCTATTTCTGGCACATAATCGTTTTTTTTTGAAAATGCCTCAATTTCCATATCACTATCAATACCAAATGTTTGATTTACAGAAATTTTTATATCCGGTTTTATATTTAAGTTACTTTCCAATTTTTTGCCTATATGTATTTTTTAATTGTGTATATGCCAGAGTAATTACTTTAAGTTTTTCCTCAAAGCTTTTATCTCCCGCATTAATATCAGGGTGAAATTTTTTGACAAGTTTTTTAAACTTTTCTTGAATTTTGTCCCATTTTAAACCTACTTTAACACCTAAAATGCCGAAAGCTTTTATGTCATTATGACTAAAACTTATTTTATTGTTTTTGATGAATTGATTCCTGAGATTCTTATCATCTGTACCGTCATTTAAAACATTATTCCATAGAACTTTGAAAAAATTATCAGAAGAGCTAAAACTTTGCGTTTTTTTGTGCCATGTCATATCCGCTTTTAAAAAATCTATCACGTCTCTGTCAGACATGCCCGCAAAATAATTCCAATTTTTATTAAATTCTTTAACATGCTTTAAGCATAAAAGTCTGTAATTTTTAGAATTGTCTTTTTCTACAGGAGCACGATATTCTCCAATTTCAAAACAATTATTCCAATCACATATAGTTTTCATGTTATAATAATACATATATTTATATGAATATAAATGAATTAAATGACACAATTAAAAAAAAAATTTCAGAAGGTATTATCATTGACGAAATTTTTATAGAGGACAAAACTTATTTACATTTAAAACATAAAAACTTTGAAAAAAATAAATATCACATAAAAATTACCATCAAATCAAAAGAACTTTCCGCTATGAGTAAAATCGAATCTACAAAAAAAATATATCAAATTCTAAATTTGGAGTTAAAAAATTATATTCACTCTATTCAAATAACATTGAAATAGTTTAAAAAAAAACTTTCTATTTTTTTTAAATTAAATTTATGATGTATATTCACTTTTCCGACTTTTTTTATAAGAATTAAATTTATTTTTTCGTCTGAATTTTTTTTATCATTAGACATAAATGAAGTTATTTTTTTTATATTACCATTTTTAAAAAAATTTTTGAGCTTAAGTTGACTATTTATTTTTTTAATATGATCTGAAATTAAATTGTAATCATTTTTATTCAGCATTTTAATGTGCTGACTAAATTTAGCAGCACTAGATATTCCCAATATAACAGCTTCACCATGATTGAGTTTTGAAGAATATCCAAGAGCCGATTCATAAGCATGACCAAATGTATGCCCAAAATTTAAAATTTTTCTTAAATTTTTTTCTTTAAAATCTTTTTCAACTACATTTTTTTTTATTATACAACTTTTGTAGATCGATTTTTCAATGAAGGGTGACTTCAAATGTAGAATTTTTTTAACGTTTTTATCTAAAAAATAAAAAAATAGTTTATCTGAAATTATTGAGTGCTTAAAAATTTCTGCATACCCACAAAGAATTTCTCTTCTTGGTAAAGATTTTAAAAATGATATATCCGAAACAACAAGTTTTGGTTGATAAAAAGACCCAATTAAATTTTTTCCATATTTTGAATTGATGCCAGTTTTTCCACCTATTGAGGAATCTACTTGTGCAAGCAAAGTAGTTGGAACACTCACATAAATAAGACCTCTTTTGAAGATGCTTGCCGCGTACGCAGACAAATCTCCAATAATTCCACCACCTATAGAAATTAAACAATCATTTCTATTAAATTTATTTTTTAATAAAATATTAATTATTTTATCTACATTCTTTTGAGACTTATTTCGTTCATTCGAGGTTAAATAAATTAAAAAAATTTTCTTTTTAAAAGACTTTTTAATTTTTTTTATAATTGCACTTGGTACTTTATTATCTATGACTAATAAAATTTTCGTGGAAAATATATTATTTCTATCTAAAATATTTTTAAGTTTTGGGGTTATATTTTTTCCAATTAATATAGGATATTTTCCATCTAGAGTATTAACCAATATTTTTTTTATGTTCATAAATTTTTAGTATTTTGTCGGCAATTTGAGATTTGTTTAATTTATTACAATTTACTTTGCAATCTGCTTTAAGATATATTTTTGATCTAGTATTAATTAATTTTACTATATCCTTTTCGTTTAAAAAGTCTAATTTTGGTCTTTTTTTACTGTTTAGTATTCTTTTAAGAATCTCACTATTTTTCCAAAACAGCCAAAATGAAAAGCTATTTTTCAAAATTTCAGATCGTATTTTATTGTTTAGGAATGATCCTCCCCCCAGTGCAATTACTTGCCCAGACAATTTTAATGTTTTAAAAATTATTTTTTCTTCTACAATTCTGAAAAATTTTTCACCTTTTTTTTCAAAAATATCTCTTATTTTCATATTCTCATATATTTCAATTAATTGGTCAGTGTCTACGAATTTAAGGTCAGTTTTTTTGGAAATTTCTTTTCCAATGGTTGTTTTTCCTGAACCCATCATTCCTATTAATACTAGGTTTTTTTTCATATTATAATTTCAGTGTTGAAAAAACACAAATTTGTCTTAATTTGAAATTAATAAACGTTATATGCATTTTTATAAAAAAACAAGTATAGGCAAGTCAAATAACTATATAAAATTAGTAATAAAAATTTTTTTAGTTTTTTTACTTTTTTTTGCTTTGTTAATAATGTTAGACCAAATTAATTTCCCTGCACCAAATAAAAATATTGAAAAAATATTGCCTAATGAAACTTTTAAAGTTATCAAATAAAAAATTTTTCCATTTTTTTGTATTTGTAATTTTTTTTTCAACACACGTACACTCAAACGAACCAATAGATATATGGAATTTAGAAAATGGAAAAAAAGTAAATGTTAAAGCTGAAAACGAATCAGATAAGATAAATAATAATATTTTAATTGATGCTAATTACAGCAATACGAATTTGATTAATATAGAACAGGAAGAAAAAATAGATTCAAATCAATTAAAATTAGTTGGCCTATATGACCCGGCTGAAAATGATTTAAACTTAAATATGTGGGAACTTTCTGATGGTGAAAAAATAATTAAGATTGTCAAAAAGATTGAAAAAATGAAGTTATCAAATGATGCAAAAAATATTTATAAAAAACTCATTCTAACAAACGCATTTCCTCCAGAAAATAATATTGACCTAGATCAATTTGTTGAACTTAAAATAAATTGGTTGATTAAAAATAATGACTTAGACCTAATTAAAGAATTTATACTTAAAAATGATCAAGGTGAATTTAATAGTAATCTTTTAAAACACTATTTAGACAAAAATTTATCTCTTGGAAAAGTAGATAAATCTTGCGATATATTTTCAAAAATAAAAATTGTTCCAGACGATAATTATATTTTAAAGTATAAAATTTATTGTTTATTATATCAGGGTCAAAAAGAAGTCGCTCAACTTCATTACGATTTACTCAAAGAAACTGGATTTAAAGATGATTTTTTTAATAAAAGTTTTAATTTTTTGGCAGGATATACAAGTAATACAGTGGCTGAAATATCAGAAGATAGTTTATTAAATTTTCATCTATCTTATTTGTCTATAAAAAATTTTTCTTACGAACCTAAACAGAGTACTAATAAAAATATATGGCAGTATTTGTCCTCTAACAATCTTTTAACACAGGCTAATGATATTGATTTAGAAGATAGAGAAAAAATAAAATCTTTTGAAAAGGCAACTAGTGAAGGAAACTATAAAGAGACGGACTTACTGGATTTGTATACAAGATTTCAATTTAATATTTATCAAATTATCTCTGTTTTTGATGCTTATAAACTTCTACCAAATTTTGAGGCTAGAGCACTTCTTTACCAAGCCTTTTTAGTCACAAAAGAAGCAGATACTCAAATTAGATTATTAGAGTTATTAAAAAAAGAGTTTGAGAGTGATAACTTAGGTAACGCTTTTGATAAAGAGCTCATAAGACTCATAAAAAGTATTGATGGTGAAAAAATATCCTCAGAGTACACCGATTTTTATGAAACACAATTAGCTCAAATTAAAAATCAAAATTTAAATATAAAGTTTAATAATAAAATTTTACATCAATCTAAACTAATTAATTATTTTAATGGAGAATCGTCTAAAGAAAAAATTGAGAAAGATTTAGAAAAAATGTTAAAAAAAATCAAAAAAAATAAAAAATATTATTTTTCAACCAAAGATAATATCTTAATAGAGTCATTTATTTCTGATGGAATCGATATATCTGAAAAATATGAGAGTTTACTTGAACTTAATAAATCAAACATTCCTACAGATATTGAGGTTATGATAAATGACGGCGAAATAGCTATGATCCTACTTAGATTAGTTGAGATTATTGGTGAGGATGATCTAAAAGATCTTGGAACAGAAACATTATATTTCATAATAGCTACTTTAAACAAGCTCAATATTGATAAGATAAGAAATGATATAATTCTTCAAGTAATTCCTGTAAAAGTATAAAAAATAATACACATGACAGTTAAAAAATTAATCACTGTTCCCGACGAGATATTGAGAAAAAGTTCTCAGCCCATTGAGAAAGTAAGTGATAACGAAAAAAAATTAATTAATGATTTATTCGAAACCATGTATCATCATAAAGGAATAGGATTGGCATCAATCCAAATAGGTATACCAAAAAGAATAATTGTCTTAGATGTAAGTCAGAAAGATGAGATTAAAAAGCCATTATGTTTCATAAATCCTGCAATTAAAAATATTAGTAAAGAAAAATCTAAATACGAAGAAGGATGCTTGTCAATTCCAAACACATTTATTGAGATAGAGCGGCCAAAAACCTGTATAGTTGAATATATAGACATTGATGGAAAAAAAAAACAGATAGAATGTGAAGGTCTTTTGTCAACATGTATTCAGCATGAAATAAATCATTTAGATGGTAAACTAATAATTGATTTTTTGTCAAAATTAAAAAAAGATTTAATAATAAAAAAACTTTCAAAGACTAAACAAAACCCTGATAGGATTGTTGTTTAAATGCTCAAGAAAATTATCTTTATGGGAACACCAATTTTTGCTGTTCCCATATTAAAGTCTTTATATCAAAATGGTTACCCCTTATCTGTGGTTTTTACACAATCTCCAAAGAAATCCAGTAGAGGAATGAAGACTCGAAAGTCGCCTGTGCATTTGATGGCCGAGACTTTAAACCTAGATGTTAGAACCCCAGATACTCTAAAAGATAATACTGTTGAATATAATTTTCTAAAAAATCTTGATGCAGATTTAGCTATCGTAGTTGCATATGGCCAAATTCTACCTGAAAAATTTTTAAGTTTGACTAAAAAAGGTTTTATAAATATTCATGCATCAATTTTGCCACACTGGAGAGGAGCAGCGCCAATTCAAAGGTCCATAATAAATTTAGATAAAAAAACAGGACTAAGCATTATGAAAATTAATAATAAGTTAGATTCTGGTCCAGTATGTAAAAAGTATGAAATCGAAATTAAAAGACAAGATAATGCCGAAACAATATCTGAAAAGCTCTCACTACTAGCATCAGAAAAAATACTTGATGATATAGATGACATAATGGCTGAGAAAGCAAATTTTATAGATCAAGATCACGATAAAGCAACTTACGCAAAAAAGATTGAAAAAGTAGAGGGTAAGATAAATTGGAATCTCGGTGCTGATGAAATATTAGGACTGATAAATGGTCTATGTCCAAGTCCGGGTGCATGGTTTACATACAAAAGTGAAAGATACAAAATTCTTAGAGCAGAAGTAGGAAATTCAAATGGTCAACCAGGAATTGTTATTAGCGAAAATCTAGAGGTAGCCTGTAAAGAAAAATCATTAAAAATAATAGAAATTCAGAGAGAGGGAAAAAAAGTCCAAAAAACAGGAGAATTTTTACTTGGATCCAAAATTATAAAAGGTTCAAACCTAAATAATGTTTAGATATCAGATCTTAATAGAATATGTTGGAACAGGTTTTATTGGATGGCAAAGCCAAGCAAAGGGTAAATCAGTTCAAAAAACTATAGAAATTTGCTTAAAAAAAATTTTAAGAGAAAAAATATTATTAGTAGGTCAAGGAAGGCTAGATGCTGGTGTACATGCAATTTCGCAATCTGCACACTTTGATACAAAAAATAAAATTTTAGATTTTAATAGATTTATGAACCAATTAAATTTTTTATTAAATAAAAATTTAATTTCTGTATTAAGTATAAAAAAAAGAAGTAAAAATTTTCATTCAAGGTATTCTGCAAAGGCAAGAATTTATCAGTATATGATTTTGAATAGAGAAAGTTCTCCAACTATTAATAAAAATAGAGTTTGGCATATAAAAAAAAAAATTAATTTAAAAAATATTAAAAAGGGTGCAAAATTTTTAATTGGAAAAAGAGATTTTTCGACTTTTAGGGCCTCAACATGCTCAGCAAAAAGTCCAATAAGGACTTTAGAAAAAGTGAATATATTAAAAACAAGAAATCAAATATCTATTGAATTTAGATCGAGATCATTTCTTCAAACTCAGGTTAGATCAATGGTTGGTTGTTTAAAGTATTTGGGTGAAGGAAAATGGAATTTTAACAAATTCAAAGATGTAACTTTATCAAAAAAAAGAATATTATGTGCACCCCCGGCACCACCTTATGGCTTATTTCTTAAGAAAGTTATTTATTAATTCTGGGAGTTTTTCTAAATTTTTTATTAATCCTCCACCGACTTTCTGATCGAACTATATAACCACAACAATTTCTTGCACGGCATCTACATGGGAACTGTTTATAGTCTTCATCAAATGAAAACCCGTAATCATATGTAAGTTCTTCATTTTTTTTAATGTTTTTTATTGCAGTTATGTAAATTTTGTATCCTGTGCCATCAACTTCACAGTTTGGATCACAACTATGATTTATATTTTTTGCCACATTCCACGAAAAATCACCGTCTAATGAATATCTTTTATTAATATCAAATAAGTATATATCCTTATCATTATCATATTTAGGGTTTCGCTCAACTTCACTATTAGTAATAATTTTTCCTTTATATTGAATTATTCTAGTACCAACTTTAATATCTTTTGTAGCGTAAAGACCTTTTTTATCGATATTTGATTTTTTAATTTTATATAACTTCATTTTTTATTTTCAGTTAAAGCGTTTACATGATTAAAGGCACTTTCCGCAAGAGCATTAAGGTCATATCCACCTTCCAGTACGGATATAACTTTACCTTTTGTAAACTCATTAGTTGCTTTGAGAGTTCTTTTTGTTATTTCGTAAAAATCCTTAGACTGCAGCTCAAACTGCGCAAGTGGATCTGCTATATTTGCATCAAAACCCATACTAAAGATTAAAAATTCTGGCTTAAATTCAATTAATTTATCTAAAACTTTATCTAATGCATTCATGTATTTTTCAGTATTTGTTCCTGCTGGCAGTGGTACATTAAAAATATTATTATGATTTCCCTTTTCCTTATCACTTCCAGTCCCAGGATAAAATGGATACTGATGGGTTGATAGGTATAAAACATTTTCATTATCATAAAAAATATCTTGCGTACCGTTGCCGTGATGTACATCTGGATCAAATATAGCTACCCTTTTATAATTATATTTTTCAATGAGATAATGAGCTGCAACTGCACAATTATTATAAATACAAAAACCCATCGCTTTATCCTTTTCTGCATGATGTCCAAATATTGACTAGCGCCTCCCTTAGAAGGAAGGCGCTAGTCCCCAGGCGGTCTAACCGCACAAAATGCATTTTTAAATTTTTTACTTTCAACCCCGTCAATAGCTTTTATCACAGAACCAACAGCATCTATTGTTGCATCCTTGCTTCCTGGCGAAATAATTGTATCCCCATCTAAAAATTTTATTCCTTCATTTGGAAAACTTTTTTGAACCATGTTTATATAATTTTCATCATGAGCTTTTTTTAAAATTTTATGATCAAAAGTGCTTGGCTTATCCCAAATTAAATTTTTTTGTTTTTTAAGTTTTTCAGTAATAGCTACAACTCTTTTTGGCTGTTCTGGATGACCATCACCTGTTAAATGATTTATTGATGTATCTGATGAAATTATTGCGGTCTTCACGAAAAATAATTATCTAAGATTAAAGAATAAATTTTTGTTAATTTTTTTAAATCACTTAAAGATACTGCTTCATCAACTTTGTGCATAGTTTTACCAACTAATCCAAACTCTAAACATGGAGATATATTCTTTATAAACCTAGCATCTGAAGTTCCACCAGTTGTAGAAAGCTTTGGTTTTATTTTTGTTATTTTTTTTACGATATTTTGAATCATAAATGTCGTTGCATTTGGTTTTGTTAAAAAAGCTTCACCAGATACTCTATATTCTATTTTAAACTTAGATTTGCTTTTTTTGCTCATTTTACTAAATATTTTGTTAAGTTTTTTTTTCAAAGAATCTGATGAATGTTTATCGTTATATCTAATATTAAAGGTTGCCTCAGCAGATTTTGGAATAACATTATCAGAATTATTATCTACATTTATTTTTGTAACTTCTAGGTTTGATGGTTGAAAAGTTTTTGTCCCTTTGTCAAATTTGATATTTTTTAATTCATCTAAAATTTTAATTAATGTTGTAGAAGGATTGTTAGCTCTTTGTGGATAGGCAACATGTCCTTGAACACCAAGAATTGTCAGCTTTCCAGTTAAACTACCTCTTCGGCCAATTTTAATCATTTCGCCTAGTTTATTTGGATTAGTGGGCTCACCAACAAGGCAAAAATTAATTCTCTCTTTTCTTTTTTTTAAATATTCTACAACTTTTTTTGTGCCATTCACTGCATCACCTTCTTCATCACCTGTAATTAATAAGCTAATTGATCCATTAAATTTTTTATTTTTTGATAAAAAAGTGCTTACAGCAGTAACAAAAGCTGCAATAGAACTTTTCATATCATTTGCACCCCTCCCAATTAGGTGACCATTTTTAATAGATGGTTTAAATGGATTTACAGTCCAGTCTTTTATATTTCCTGGAGGAACAATATCAACATGTCCGGCAAACATGAAATTGGGCGTTTTAGAACCAAATCTGGCATATAAGTTTTTTACAGGTTTAAATCCTTTTTCTTTAAATTCTAATATTTTTGTTTTGAAACCTAGTTTTTTCAATTTTTTTTCTAAAAATTTCATTATCCCAGCGTCAACTGGTGTTATTGATGGAAATCTGATCAGCTCTTTAGCTAATTTTAATTCACTTATTCTTGGCATTACTAGTCTCTCAAAAGGTCATTTAAACTAGTTTTTGATCTAGTTTTTTCATCTACTGTTTTGATAATAACAACACAGTATAGGTTTGGTCCACCAGGTTTTTTAGAAGGTAATGTTCCCGGAACAACAACACTTCCAGCTGGCACTTCACCTGAGGTAATCTCTCCGGTTTCTCTATAAACTATTTTTGTGCTCCTACCAATATAACAACCCATTGAAACTACGCTGCCTTTTCTTACAATGACACCCTCAACTATTTCTGAAAGAGCCCCTATAAAACAATTATCCTCAATAATAGTAGGCTTAGAACCAATCGGCTCTAATATACCACCTAAACCGCAACCTGCAGACAAATGACAATTTGCTCCAAGTCTAGCAGCCGAACCAATTCTAGCTCCCGTGTCAACCATTGAATTTTCTCCACAGTACCCACCTATGTTAATAAATGAGTTTGGCATTATGACAGCACCCTTTCCAATAAAAGAACCGTTTCGCACCACACAATTTGGCACCATTCTGAAACCAGCTTTAGCAAACTCTTTTTCAGTCCACCCAGCTGTTTTACCTGGTAAGTGACTAAAGTCGTTCCATGAATTGTATGGTCCTCCAATAATTTTTCTATCATTAACTCTAAAAGAAAGAAGTATTCCTTTTTGGATCCAATCATTTATTTTCCAGTCATTACCATTAGGCTCAGCTACAGTGATTTTACCCTCATTTAATAAATGGATTGTCTCATTAATCGCGTCAATTATTGATTTATCAGATCCTTTGTTGATCTGATCTTTATTTTCCCAAGCTTCATTTATAATTTTTTCAATAGTCATAGCTTATTTACTTTTTAATAACCTTATTTCTTTTAAAAATAAAGATAGATTTTCAATTTTATAATCAATGTAATCTTTGTCTGACTCCATTTTACCCCACTGCTCATCATTTATTAGCCAAACAGTTGTACAGCCTCTTTCTTTGCCAATTGATAAATTTTTAGCAATATCCTCTACATAAATTGTATTTTTTGGATCTATCCCAAATTTTTTTACCATCAAATCAAATGCTTTTGCCTCAGGTTTAGGGGTATACCCTGCATCCTTTATATCAAATATTCCCTCAAAAAGATCATCTATACCTAAATGACTAAGAACATTCTTTGCATGATCCGTGCTTCCATTAGTAAAAATAAACTTTTTCATTTCTAAATTTTCTAGTTGCTCTCTCAAAACTTGATCTTTTTTCATAAAAGAAAGATCTATAGCATGCACATATTTAAGAAATTCTTCAGGTGGTATATTATGGTGTACCATTAATCCATTCAATGAGGTCGAATGTTCGTAAAAATATTTAGTTTGTAACTCTTTAGCTTTTATTAGGTCAACATTTAACTTTTCAGAGATATATTTAGTCATTAATCTGCTGACTTGTCCAAATACTGCCTCAAGATCTTGATAAACAGTTCCATCTAAATCTAATAATAAATTTTTTTTGTTTTTTAATTCATTCATTTAAATTATTTTCTAATTAAAGTTCCAGATCCCTTGTCTGAGAAAATTTCAAAAAGTACAGAATGTTTTTTCCTTCCATCTATAATAGCTACACCAGTTACTCCATTATTAATAGCATCTAGACATGTATTAATTTTAGGTATCATACCTTCAGTGATAGTTTCATCTTTGACCATCTCTAAAATTTTAGATGAGGAGATTTCTTGTATTAATTTTCTATTTTTGTCTAATACTCCTTCAACATTAGTCATTAAAAGAAGTCTTCTAGATTTAAGAGATTTAGCTATAAAGCCAGCAGCCGAATCTCCATTTATATTAAATGTTTGATTATTTTTTCCAATCCCAAGCGGCGATATAATAGGAATTAATTTTTTATCAATTTTGTCTTTGATAATATCAACATTTATTTTAGTGGGTATTCCAACAAATCCCAGCTCTTCGGACTCTTGGATCACTTCAATTACATTATTTTGTTTTGTATTCAAAGATATTCCGTTAGTTCCTTTTTCTTTTAAAGATGAAACAATATCTTCGTTAAACTCTATCAATACTTTTTCTACAATATCAATAATTTTCTCATCGGTAACTCTTAGACCTCTGATAAATTTTGATTTTATATTTAATTTATCTAATTCTCTTTTTATTCTGGGTCCTCCGCCATGTACAACCACTACAGAAAGACCTAATTGAAATAATATTGTTAAATCTGTTATAAAATTATTGAAAATCTCACGATCTATGAAAACGTTGCCACCATACTTTACCACTATGAGCTCATTTTTATATTTATTTATGTACTTCTGAACTTCCTCTAGATTAGGACCATCTTTCGGAAGAATTTTTTCCAATTCTTCTTTCTTCATAATTATATTTTAGTATTTATAGTACGGTTGATTATCCATTGCTGAATTATCGTTAAAATATTTGTGACGCACCAATATAAAACCAACCCAGCAGCAAAAGGTGCAAGAATAAAAGTCAAAAATAATGGTAGAAAAGCAAAAATCTTTTTTTGGACTTTCTGCATTTCATCGTTTCCCGAAGGCTGTGGTGATAGCTTCATTTGTAACCACATGGACCCGCCCATTAGTATAGGTAGGATTCCCACTTCTAAAAAACTTGGAACTTGAAAGTTTAATAATCCAAATAAATTAAGAAAGCTTGTAGGATCCTTGGCACTTAAATCTTCCCAAATCCAAATGAAATTTGAGTGACGCATGTCAACATCTAACAGCAAAAGTTTATAAATACTAAAGAAAATCGGAACTTGTACCAAAATGGGAAAGCACGAGCTTGCAGGATTAATTTTATTTACCTTGTATAGCTTCATCATTTCTTTTTGTTGTTGTTGCTTATCATCTTTATATTTAGCCTTAATATTTTCAATTTCGGGACCCAACTTTCGCATTTTCCCCATCGATTTCATTGAGTATTGATTCAATGGAAAAAAAACTAATCTTACGAGTATTGTCATTAAAATTATTGCATATCCATAATTTCCAACTGATTTATAAATATAACTTAAAATAAACCACATTGGCTTTACAACAAAATAAAGATTTCCAAAATTTACAATTAGATCTAGCTTTTCTATTTTTAGATCCTCTTGATACCTATTGATCAATTCAATCTCTTTAGCGCCAATTAAAGACTGTATATTGTTTTCAATTACTGTATTAGGCCTAGACTCATAACCCTTCATGTCTATATAGCTTGCCGTATATTTTTTATTGTAATTTATATCAAATCTAACTGGTCGTCCTTTTTCAGGAATAATGGATGTCATCCAATATTTGTCTCCTTGAACAAGCACTGCATTATCAGCTTCTTTCGAGAATTTTTTTTCTCTTACGTCGGAATAATCTATTTCATCTAAATCATTCCCATCAATGATGCTATAGCCTTCATGCAAAATATAAAAATCTGTTAAATCATTTGGAAGATTATTTCTTTTAATTATAGCGTATGGATAAAACTTATAATTATTTGAAGAATTATTAACTAGTGTTTGTTTAATGTTAAATAAATATTTTTCATCAATAGAAATTAATCTCTCAAATATAATACCCGAGTCATTTTTGTAAGTTATTTTAATCGGATTGTTTGGAGTTAATTTATTATTACCTTCAACTTTCCAAATACTATTTATATCTGGTAATGAAATATCAGAATTTGTTGTCCAACCTGTATATAATGCATAACCTTCCTCGGTAGACATTGGATTTAATAATTTAATTTTATCTTTGCTATTTAAGGTTTCATCATAGTATTTAAACTCAAAATCATCTATTTCTCCGCCTTTTAAATTTATTGATCCTTTTACAAAATTATTTTCAAAATAAATTCTTTCTGAAGAATTCATGGCTTCATCTCGTGAGATTTTTTTAACTTCAATTTTTTCCTCAATTGTTGGCGTCTCTGAATTTTCAATTAAAGTTTTATTTTCTTTTTTACTCAAATTGTCTGATTCTTCATTTGGATTACTAAAAAAAAGAGTATAGAAGACAATCACAGCTAATGATAAACTTATTGCGGCGATCACGTTTTTGAGATTATCCATTCTTTACCTTTCTTTTTTTAATAGGATCATATCCACCCGTATTAAACCAAGGATTACACTTAATTATTCTTACTGTACTTTTAAAAATTGCTTTAAATAGATTATAATTTCTAAAACATTCAAGGGCGTAAGTGCTGCAACTTGGTTCGAATTTACAAGAACCATAAAATAAAGGACTTATGAAAAATCTATAAAATTTTATTATATAAATAAAAGGTAGATTGAGTATTTTCATTATTTGATTTTTTTAAAATTTAAAAATAACTCAGTCTTTATATCTTCAAATCTATCATTAAAAACATTTTTTTTTGCAATAATTAAGTAAGAATATTCACTATTTATTTTTACATTTTGAGCTACATAGCGCATAATATTCTTAATTCTTCTTTTTATTTTATTCCTAATAATTGCGTTACCTAATTTTTTCTTTGCAATAACACTCAAATTTAATTTTTTTGAATTCAAATGATCTAATTTTTTGAAAAAAATTGTAGAATATTTGTTGTTTATTCTTTTTCCATTAAGAATAGATCTGAAATCCTCATTTTTAGATAATGAGCTAATTCTTAACTTCATTAAACTGTAAGTTTCTTTCTCCCTTTTGCTCTTCTTCTTGCTAGTAGCTTTCTTCCCCCTTTAGTTTTCATCTTTGATCTAAAACCGTGGCGTCTTTTTCTGACTAATTTACTTGGCTGATATGTTCTTTTCATAAAATATTGTTTTATTTTCTAATAAATTCCGCCCTTTATAATAACTAAATATATAAATAGCAAATAGAACATTTTATAATTACGATTAAAATTTATGGAAAATATAAAAAAAATTAAAATATATATCGGATTATTTTATATAGCTATAGTTGGAATATTTCTCTACTACTTGTTTTCTAAATTTAGTTTACAAGAGCTTTCTTCCTATGAATTTATAAAAGACAATATTGAATATTTTTCAAAAATAAAAACAAAAAACATATTTTTATTATCTATATTTTTTTTGATATTCACAATATTATGGGTTTTCCCATTCTTAGGTTTTGGGTCTCCTGTTTGTTTATTAGCAGGTTTCATTTTAGGAAAATGGGTTGGTTCACTTATTGTCATTATAGGTTTAAGTGTTGGTGCATCTTTCTTATACATTTTCGCAAATTTTTTTTTAAAAGATTATGTTAGAGAAAAATTTTTAAATAAATTTGAAAATTTAGAAGAAAAGTTTAAAAAATCCGAATTTATTTATCTTTTAGTATATAGATTTATTGGAGGTATTCCATGGCAATTAAGCTGTATATTACCAACATTGTTTAATGTCAGAGTAACAAACTTTTTCTTAGCAACTTTAATAGGTATCATTCCACAAGTTTTTCTAGTCGTCTCTATAGGAAGTGGTCTAGAAACAATTATTGGTCAAAATTTAGAACCACCAAGAATAATGGATATTATAACCTCTCCTGAAATTTATTTTCCGTTAGGCGCTTTTTTTATTTTGATAATTACTACAATTTTTTTAAGAAAAATATTTTATAAAAAGTAAGTATGGTGCCCCTTGCCCGACTTGCACGGACGACTTTTTCCTTACCATGGAAATACTCTACTACCTGAGTTAAAGGGGCATTCATTAGATAATAAATTAACATTTTATTAACAATTTAAATTGCTAATTATTGCCATATTATTCTTTTAAGATATAACAATTATCAAATTATTAGTCATGAAAATATACACCAGAATACTTTTAGATATAAATGATAATGTAATAGAAGAAAAATTCTTCCATTATGAGGGTATAAT
>CACMXM010000007.1 GCA_902617645.1 uncultured Pelagibacteraceae bacterium
GCCTGAGTATCTTCAATGTTTAAATAAAACTTTTCCGATTTTGAATTAATTTCATCTATTTTTTGCTGAAAACTTGAAGATATATTTACATTGTATTTTTTGGTTTTAGATACTTGGTTATCTAATGTTTGTCCTTTTAGGTTACCCGTATTAAATTTTGTATCATTTAAACGATTATAAATTATTGTCTCTCCTATTTTTAAATTTTTAGGTAATTCTTGATTTATGATATTTGCTGCTCCTTCAACACTAATAAAACTGCCTGGAATTTGACTATCAAAGTACCTTTTTATTGCTTTATTTTTTTTTTTTAAAGCAGCGTCGAAACAAAAATATTTTTCAAACTTCTTTAATATTCTATTGCTTTGACCATTAACTTTAATTTTTGCAGCTCTTATAAGTTCACTTTTACTATTCCAATTTGTCTTTCCAATTTTAATTTGGTTTTTTAAAAAATTATCAAAATCCATAATCCTTTTATTCTTTATTTTCTAAATTATTTAGTTCTTCCTTTACCCTTTGCATCTTAGTTTTCATTTTTTCTGCTGAAGACGTAACTGCTTGTGCATCCGTATAAGCTTTTTTCAAATTATTTTCATGCTTTGAGGTTGCCTCATTCAGTTGGTCTATTGAGTTAGTTAAAGCTTCAAGATGTTTAACAAACATTTTTGCTTTTTGATCTCCTTCAATTTGATTAAAACCTAAAAGTATTGCACTACAATAGGCTGAAAAAGTTGAAGGACCCATAAAAGTAACTTTAGTTGCTTCTTGTACCTTAGATATCCATAGTTCCTTTTCTTCATTCACATGTGTTGTTACCTCATGATAAAGACCTTCAGCTGGAATATAAATACAGGCAAAACCAGCACTTATTGAACTATCAACGTATTTTTTATTTACTTCTTTGGCTTTGTCTCGGTAATCATTAATTATTTTTTTAAATAAATCTTCTTTTTCTTTATTTATTCTTTGCTGTTCTATTTCATCTGTAGTTTCAACTTTTCTTAATTCCAAAAGTCTTTCATAGGATGTTTTAGGCCAATGTGCATCGATAGGTAAATACAAACCTGTTGGATGCTTTATTGCAAATTCAACACTAAGACTTTTACCATCTTTTTGTATGGTTAGATTTTTTACCCATTGTTTTTCATAAACAAGACCAGAATTTTTAAACAAACTCTCTAGTAATAATTCACCAGTTTTACCAAACCGTTTACTGCCTGTAAGGCTGTCTATTAGCCTTTGATGTTCTTTTAAGATTTGATCTGACTTGGTCTCAAGTACACCTTTGTTTGTTCCAGCATCTTTAGAAATAGTTGTTAAAGTATCTGAAAGATCTTTTTTTACTTGATCAACCCTAGCATTAATATCTTTAATTATGTCATCTTTAAACCCTTCGTGATCCGATTTACTATAAACGTCACCATCGTTTTTCTTTTTTATAAAAAATAATGCTAATACAATAATTATAACTACGATTAATGCTAAATTAATATAATCAATCATTTACTTTCCTAATTTTTTCATGGAAAAGTTCTTTTGTAAGAACTTTAATCTCAATTTGGTTTTTTTTATATTCATGACACATTCTAATAAATTTTATTAGTTTCAAAAAATTTATTGGGATAAAATATACATCTAAAATCAATTTAAGTAATGGTCTAGTTCTGTAATATTCATCATCAGTTTTTTTATATATTTCTTTATTTGCTAAATAAATATCAACATTTTTTTTCCAATATAAACAATACTGTAAACGATCTTTCATCCTGTTCCTTAAATAATTTCTCATTTTAAATACCTCGCTTCTTGTTTGTAACATTGAGGTTTTACTGAAGACTTACCAATTATTTTAATTTTTCCATTTTTATAATAATAGATCCAGTAATAGTCTTGATCATTTTCTTCATCAATTACATGCTCTATTCTAATTTCTGTGATTTTATCCATTAGTGCAAAATTCTTTCTTCATGAATTTTATGCTCATGATGTATTTTTGATAATATTAATCTAATTCGTCTTGAAAGTTTTGCCCAGTTTTTAGTACCTTTTTTATGTGAATTAAGCCAAGGTAAATCAGATTGGTCTATTTTTAAAAACTTAATGATCAGCTCATCCACTTCTCTTAGAAAATTTTGTCTTTCTAGGGGTGTGTATTCACTAAGCAAATATATTAGCTTTTGATGATCATTTTTTTCAGTTTTGACTATTTTATTTCCTTTTTTCATATTTTTCCTTTCAAATTAAAGCTTTGCCATGGAAAAATGCAAATTTATCAATTATCCAAAAGCAAAACTTATGTTTTGTTTGGTTAATATGATAAAACTGTCTGAAATAATTTAACGATTTGGTCAGTTAAATAATTGTCTAAACAAGTAAATCAATTAACTTATGATACTTATAACAGATAAAAAATACTAATCAAGTAAAATTTTTTATTTATACTTCTTTGAATCTGCAAAACCTTTCATATACATTTTTGCAGATGTAACGGGTTTTTTAATACCTCTTTTTTTATAAAGAGCAATCATAGATTTTAGAGTTGGTTTTGTTTTATTTTTATTTTTCATATTATGAATTTAAAATTAAATGTTACAATAAATGATGAAAAAAAATCAACAAAATACTAGTAAAATAAGATTTGGGAAAGTCCATGACCATGAAGATAGCAAGCATTTTATAGAATTTACCTTTATTATAGTATTGGAAAAATAAAGATAATGGGAGAGAGTAAAATAAAGCCTATCCTAGCAAGATATGTTTCCAAATTATATTAAATTTTTTTAAATTTATGAATGATGAATTTTTCAACAAAATTATTTCTGACGACAAAACGATTTCAAAATTAATAACTAATAAAGACGAGGATAAAAATCATAGAATATTTTTTTTGATAAATAGAATAATAAGTAATTTTAAAAATGATTTAATTATAGTAAGTCCTAACAATAAAGACCTATCATTTATATCAACGATATACTCATGTTTAGTTTCATATTACAATAATTATGAAAATAAAATCTCTAACTTTGAGAATTGGTTAAAACCAGGAACATATGTAGAGCTTATCTCAAGCGGTGAATATGATGGAACTATTTTTAAATATTTGGGAAGAAAAGATAATGGTATTGAATTAGAGACAGTGCCCAATCAAAGAGATCATATGCCAGGTAAAATTTGGCAAAAGGTAGATAATATTCTTCAATTTTCTCCAACAAGTAAAAGAAAAAACAAATCAAACAAAGTGGTGTCAAAAGTTGGAAAGGCTATAGTTCCAAACATAGATAAAATTTTAGGAATAAAAAGTTTTAATAATCCAATGATATATCAAAATGAATTAATTTTTTTAAACACAAAAATTGACTTTGAAAACAAATTATATGCATCAGCAATATTTAAGGATAATAAAGCCTATCAAATTAACGATTTGATTTCATTTGATTATATCAATGACTTCGGTGAATTAGAAAATCCAGTAAAACTAGAAGACAAAATTATAACAAAAAATCTTTTATTAGCTCCAAAAATTTCAAATATTTATAATTATTTTGTTAATCATGATTTTAATAAAACTATTATCTGTCAAGATATAAAAAAAGTTTCAAATCATAAAAATTACATACAATATAGGCAGATTAAAAAAATTCGACCAAATTCAAAATTTTTAATTTTCGCTAGCGATAGTGATTATGAAATTATTAAAGATTTTAAGGAAAAAAATAATATAGATATCTATAAATTTTTTAACAACGATATAAAGAAACTTTATTCGGAAAATAAACTTTGGGTTAATTCTTTACAATCAAAAATTATTTCTAACAAAAAATATGAATTTGAAAAAAGAATAGTTACTATCAAAGTAAAAGAGCAAAAGTTTGATGAGATCGATAATCTATTTACTCACATTAATAAGATCGTTAAAAAAGAAAATACTGATACTCAAACAGATATAAAGATTATATTAGCCGCAATTAATAACTTAAGATTTAAGATTAAAGATCATATTTTTGGATTTCCAACTAATTTGATAAATGAAATTAAAGAAAAAATTAGAAGTTTGCTTATAGAAATAAAATCTAGACAAACAGAATTAAAAGAAACTTTATATGATCAAATTATAAAATTAGTAAATAAATTTAACGAGATTCCCCTTGATGGCAAATTAATTTTTGATGCAAGATTAAAAGAATTTCATGAATTACTTAAAATATATAATCCAGAAAATACAATAATTTATACATATAATAAAGACAGAAAAGATTATTATGAGAAAAACATTAAAAAATTTTGGAACTTTGATCATAAAAGTATATTAAATTTAAATTCCGAGGTAAGTTTTGATAATCTGATTATTCCATCTGAGATAATTACAAGAGATATCAATAAACTAATTAATTCTAAGAAGTATAAAAACTTTTATTTCATCGGATCAGAAACTTTAATAAAAAAGATGAATTATATTAAACAAAATTACGAATATAAGTGGCAAAATCTTGTTATTAATGAAGATAGAAAAATCGAAATTTTAAGAGTTGATAGTTCTTATAAACAGGAACTTCAAAATCCGGATTTTATAAGAAAAAAAATAAATGAAAATATAAATATTTTAGATACCGAGGATTTTTATGAACAAGATGATGATGAGGATTATACAGATGACAAAAATGATGAAAAGACAGTTCCCACCATACCTATTACATTATTTGGAGATCAAAAAATCTATTTAACTGAGAATTTTAGTACTATTATTTTAAATCCTATTTTTGATCAATATTCTTATAAACAATTTAATAAAAAAAAAAAATCTGAGGAAATTGAGGAAGATGACATATTTATGATAAGAGACTCATCTGATAGAGATATATTAGAAACAGAGTCATCAATTCTTTATGCGCATCGAAAAATTTCATACTCACATTTAAAAAGTATAGCTTTTAGTACTAGAGACGAAATTTTTAAATCATTTGGGATAAATGTAGATATTGGTAAATTAAGTGATTTATTAAAAAAACAAGGATGGAAAGGGAGCAACCAAACATTAAGAAATTTAATATCTGGCGAAACTAAGTGTCCAGAAAAACACAGAGATATTGATAGGATTTTAAAAGTTTGTGAAATTAATAATCCAAAAAAATATAATTATGAAAAATCATTATCAAAAAAAATATTAAACCATAAAAAAGAATATGATAAGTTACGTATTACAGCTGGGAAAAATATTACACCAAAAATCTACAAAGCTTTAAGATCAAATCCAAATATATCTTTTGATGGTTATCCGTTAAGAGTTGACTATAATTCTGATGGATCCATATCTCTAGGAAAAGAAAATTCAGATAAGCCAGAGGCATGGATTGTACAAGTTAAAAAAATCAATAAAGATAGGAAAGTAAAAAAAAATTACAATATTGTTAATAGACTATGATTTTAATACCCCCCTATTGTCATCACGAAACACCGAATAGTGAAAGAAAAGTTTTTGAAAAACTCAAAAATGATAAGAATCCAAGAACAAAAAATTGGATCGTTTATCATTCTTTAAATTATCCAGTTAATATAAAAAAAAAGGGTAGATTATCTTATACATATTTTGGCGAGTCTGATTTTTTAATTTTAGCAAAGGACATTGGAATAATAAATATAGAGGTTAAAGGTGGATCAGTGACATGCGAAAATGGAATATGGACCATATCGAATAGAATAGAAAAAAAAAAATTAAATAAAAGTCCAATCAAACAAGCACATGATACAAAATATGATATTCAGAGATACATAAAAAAAAAATTCAACAAAAAATATCCTCAGGAATATTTGGTAATTTTTCCAGATTGCAGTTCTGAGGGAATTCAGGATAATATTGAATTCTCTAAAGAAAATTTGCTAGATGTAGATCAATTTTATGGAAATTTTTCCGAAAAATTATTTTCAATAACAAGAAATATGTTGAGTGGGGGTGAAATAAATGAGTTTAATAATATTGAATTTAATAAGGTTCAATTTTATTGCAGACCAAATTTTTATTCCTATGTCAAACAATCTACAATTTTAAAAGAAAGTGAACATGAAATCAATAAATATACAGAAGACCAATTAAGTGTATTAGAAAATTTAGCTAATGAACCAAGGTTATTGATCACTGGTAGCCAAGGAACAGGAAAAACTGCCATGGCTGAGGAGATTATTAATATTTTTGGAAATTCCTATAACAATATATTATTTATTAATAGCGGGAGATTAGCAAACGTAAATACAAAAATAAAATTTTCAGAAAGATTTAATAATATTACTTTTACTACTTACAATAAATTTTTAAGAAATATAAACAAAAATTTCAATTCAGTCTTAAATCTACCTATTGAATTTATAGATTCAAATAATACTCTAACAAAAAGCGCATATAGTATTCTAAAAAATAATCAGACAAATAAATATACCTATGATTTAATAATTATTGATGAAATGCAACATTGTTTCTTTTATGATGACTTTTATTTATTAATAGATAAAATTTTAAAAAACGGATTAATAGATGGAAAATATTATTTTTTTGGAGATTTTGATAATCAAAATATTATTGGAAAAAAAATTGACAAACAGCTTTTAACAGACAGAGATCCTAAACAGAATTTACAAAATTATAAAGGTATTCACTTATGGCATAATGTTAGAAATTCAGAGGATGTAGCTTTAGAAGCTCCAATTATTTCAGGGTTATATGATGATACACCTTTGCCTTATACAATTAAAAAAACAAAAGGCGTTGTAAACCATTCTTTTTGCAAAAATGAAAATGATAAAAAAGAAAAATTAATCAATATCTTAAAAAAATTAAAAAAAGAAAAAGTGTTAGGTAATGATATAGTAGTTTTATCAAATTATACTCTTCAAAATAAAAAATGCGTAATGTCCTCCTTAGATATTTCAGAAATTTATAATATTTGTGATTTGTCTAATGTCAGAGATGATAAATTATTAGAAGATGCAATTAGAAATCTTAACAAAAAAGAGACTATATTTTTTTCAACTGCTTTAGCTTTTCAAGGATTAGAGAGCAAAATAGTTATTTATATTGATCCTTTAGACATGGATTATTCAAATATTGATGGAAAAAAAACAAGTGATGCATCACATTTAACCCTGTTTAATGCGATGGGAAGGGCAAATACAATTTTATACTTATTATGGGATAAACACTATGAAAGTTGGTATAATAATAGATTAAAACTGTTAGGAAAATTGACACCAAAATAATGAAAATTAAGAATGCTATAGAAGCTCGTGAATATATTATTGAAGAATTGAAGAGAACATTTGTTGGTCCCGGAAAAGGACATTTTATCAAAGATATAGCTTCGTTTCAATTTGATCCAAAAAACATAGACAGACATAAACAAGAGATTTTAGAACAAAGTCCTAAGCAAACATATCTTTCAGGACTTTTATATCCACAAAAATTAAATGATGATAATTTTGAGCAAAATAATGAAGACGAAGAGGATGAGAATGCACAAGATAACATTAACGACGAAAATAGTACAATTGAGAAAAACTTTTCAGAGCTTGATGCATCTCAATTAGAAATAAATGAAAACGATGTTGAAAATGATAATCAAATAGACAACAATAGAGACATAGATCTAACAAATGAGTATAAACAAAGCGCTATTGGATTGTCTGTCTTAATTAAAGTTCCTGAAACCTTAGTTATTCGAATAAATGACATGGGGCTATATAGAAATCTGAAAAAAGATATTCCTCAGGAAATATTGATAATATGTTTATTTTTGTCGAAATTTGCTAAAGATAAAAAATCATATGATTGGTTTAAAAATAATTTCTTAATTAAAAATAACCAAAGAGGAAAAATTCATTTATTCTTATTTCACATATTTAATATAAGAGTTAATAGAATTAAAAATATTGAAGATTATTACGATAAGTATTTTAAATTTAGAAAGGGATGGAAAAATAGAATAAATAGTGAATATGATCGCATATTTTTGAAATATGGATCCCAAGACTTTGAATATTTATCTCAAATAGTAAAAAAAATTTTAAATACACAAATAAAAAATAATGAAAATAATAAAGATCAAGAGGAGGATGCTGTTGGATATGCCAGAGAAAAAATAAATTCTTCAATTATTATTCAAAAAAGAGAATTATTAAGTAAAAAAAGATTTATTGAAAAAATTTTTGAAAAACAAAATGGTGAAAAAATACCACTTAAATTATCAATAACAATAAGAGAATCAAAAAAATCAGAAGATATTAAATATCTCACATTAGCCATAGTTAATATAAATGAATATGATGAAAAAATTCCTTTAAATAAAATTTTTTTCCAATCTAATTTTTCAATTGAGGATGAGAATAATAAACCAATTTTTTTAGGTTTTGATGACATAAATAAAAAAGATTTGGATCCAGAAGAACAATCAATTTATTTGCTTCATCATTTAAGAGAAAATTATGCTATCGGTCACGGTTGTTCAGTTAATTGGTTAATGAATAGTAATAATGAATGTATTAAGGTTTTCAGTGAAGTTATTCCTGTAAGCGAAGTTAGGCCAATAACTGCTGTAAAAATACCAAATATAAATCTGAGTATGAAAAATTTTTCTGAAAATATAGATTTTGCTATAGATGAGTTATCAAAACTTATTAATTTATATAGTGAATGGCTTTCAAATGAAAAAAAATACGGAGAAAAATTAGATGATAGTATTTTTAAGAATGCTTCAAAAAAAAATTTAGAAAATTGTTACTTGATCCTAAATAGAATTAATGAGGGACTTGAAATTCTTAAAAAAGATAAAGTTATTCAAAAGGCATTTAAACTTATGAATCAAGCAATGTATATGCAGCAGGTACATTATATAATTGATCCAAAACAATTTGAAAAAAATATAAATTACGATCAGATTTTAAATGAACTTGAAAAAGGTCAATGGAGAGCGTTCCAAATCTGTTTTATTTTATTAAATATTAAATCTATATCAGACCCAAATTGTTCTGATAGAGAGATTGTAGACCTTATTTGGTTTCCTACAGGTGGTGGAAAAACAGAAGCATATTTAGGATTATCAGCTTTAGTAATTTTTTTAAGAAAATTAAAAAAAAAAAATAGTATCGGTTCAGCAATTTTGATGAGATATACTTTAAGATTATTAACAACTCAACAATTTCAAAGAGCATCATCCTTAATTTGCGCATGTGAAAAAATAAGAAGAACAAATGAAGAAGAATTTGGTAAAAATATTATTTCCATTGGTCTTTGGGTAGGTAGCAATGTAACGCCTAATGATTTAAAAGATGCAGAATTTAATTTAAGTGAATTATTAGAGCCGACAGAAGAAAAAGATGCAACTAAAAATAAGTTTATAATTTTAAAGTGTCCTTGGTGTAATACCAAAATGAAGCCTGAGGACTACCAAATATATAAAAAAGAATTTAAATTTGTATGTGGTAATACTGTTTGTGATTTTAGTAATATAAATAATAGCTTACCCATTAAAGTTATTGATACAGAAATTTACAAAAATCCACCAACTTTGTTGATTGGTACAATTGATAAATTTGCAACACTTCCGTGGAGAGAGGAGGCAATCAATTCTTATGATAGCGCAAGAGACAAAAATTATGAACCGCCAGATTTAATTATTCAAGATGAATTACATTTAATATCAGGGCCGTTAGGGTCTGTAGCGGGTATGTATGAAATAATAATAAAAGCAATATCCGAATCAAGTTCGAAAGATAATTCTAGCAAAAAAGCAAAAATTATTGGCTCAACCGCGACTATAAGTAGAGCAAACTTACAAATAAAAAATTTATATGGAAGAACTTGTAATATTTTTCCACCACAAGCAAATAAGCTTGAAGACTCATTTTTTGCAAAAGAAATTAAAGATCCTAAAATTTTAGGGAGAAAGTATGTGGGTCTATTCGCTCCCTCTGCTTCATCTATGGAAGTAACTCTATCGCAAATTATGTCAACATTAGTTTTAGCAGGCGGATATTTAAAAGAAAAATCTGGAGAGAATTTAGATGTGTACGACCCTTATTGGACCAATTTAATATATTTTAATAGTATAAGAGAGTTAATGAAAGGCTCGTCGCTTATTGACGGCGACGCGAGTGAATTAACAAGAAATAAATGGCTTAAAAAAGGAATATTACCTAGCTTCTTTGGTGGTAAAATTGTTAAATATGTTGGAAATTATTTGGTATCCAAAAAATATAGTATTAATGAAATTGTTACTCAAAACAATCAAAATTATATTTGTGTTCAAGATCATGAGGCTGGCACCAAGGCAGTTATAGAAAATATGTATTGGGAAAAGTACATAAAAAATATTGACGATATAAAAGAGAAAAAAAATAATAAAAAATTAATTTTTGAGAATGAAAGTTTAAAAAAAAGTTATGAAAATCTAAGGCGTATTTTTTCTAATGATACCTCAGAACTTACATCAAGAATTGATAGTTCTTTAATCCCGAAAGAACTTGAAATTTTAGAATTAAATGCAAATGAAGATGAAAGCCTCAGCGCTTGTTTAGCAACTAACATGATTCAAGTTGGTATTGATATAGGAAGATTATCTTTAATGACAATTGTAGGACAACCAAAAACAACATCTGAATATATTCAAGCATCAAGCAGGGTTGGTAGAGAAAAAGAAAAACCTGGCCTTGTAATTACTCAATTAAGTCATACAAAATTAAGGGACAGATCTCATTACGAAAAGTTTTCAAGCTATCACCAAAATCTTTATAAATTTGTTGAACCTACTAGCGTAACAGCACATTCAGACCCTGTCAGAAAGAGGTGTTTGCCAGCAATTGTAATATTTTTGATCAGATTTTGGTCTAAAAAGCATAGAAAATTACCAAATATACCTGATGATAAAATTATTGAAAAAGTAAAAAAATTTATATGTGAGTTTGTTGAAAATGCTGAACCAGATCATAAAGAGGAAATAAATAAAACAAGACAAGAAATTGATTACATAATTTCTAGATGGAAAAGCGATACTCCAGAAGACTATGGATCAATTGGAACAAAAATTGTAAAAACAAAAAAGTCTGTTTTAATGCGTCCTTCTGGAAGTGAAAAAAAATTAGAAGGAAATTCTTTTGAAACCCCAACATCTATGAGAAATGTTGATAAAGAGTGTGCGGCCTCATTAATACAATCGGATTAAGATGATTAAAAATAAGCCATATTATAAAAAAAATAATAAAGAAAAAAAGTTAAAAAGATCTATTAGAAGAGGTGATGTGGTTTCGATAAACGGTGTGGGCTCAATTTATTCTTTCAAAGATCATTTTAGTAGATCTGGAAACCAAGACTCACTTATGTTAGCAGGACTTGAATTTTGGCAGAAAAGAATGCCAAGTGGAATACCAGAGGAGTTAATTATTGATGAACCACGCTTGAAAAGCATTTTAAATAAAGATTTTTTTGTATTACCACCAGATTTTAGAGAAAATACTGATAATAAAAAATTAGAAAGAAAACGCCTTCCTTATTTTAGATTTCCTAATTGGCATTATTGCCCACATCAATATTGTGGTTTGATGAAGAGATTAGGACCAACAAGTGAAGGAAACCAAAAATGTGAAAAAAAACACAAAAACTCAAAAAATTTAATACCGGTTAGATTTTTAGTAATTTGTAAAAATGGTCATATTGATGATTTTCCATTTTTTGAGTGGGTTCATTCTAAAAAAAATACAGAAGAAGATAAAAAAAGTTACAATCCTGATCATTGCAATGACTCAACTCTTATTTATCAAGCAGGAAAAGGAGGTAATAACTCAGTATATGATATCAGAATTATATGCTCAAATTGTAAAAATTCTAGGTCTCTAGCGGAAGCGTTCAGAAAAGATGGTAAAAATCCTTTCAAAGATATTTTTGATAATGAAAATTCTTGCCAAGGAAAACGTCCTTGGCTTGGATCTAATGAGTCAAACGAAAATTGTGTGAGTTTACCCGAGGTAGTATTAAGGAATGCAATTAAAGTTTATTATCCAGTAATAAAAAGTTCAATTTATATACCAATTGACACTAAATCTGAAAGAAAAATACATGAATTTTTAAACAATATTAATCACTGGTCCAAAATAAAAAAAAGGATTGAAGATAAAGAAAAACTAAAATCTTGGTTAGAAGGGTATTTAGATGATCCAAAATATAAAGAATTAGATTTTGAAAAAGTATACAAATCAATTTTAGAGAAAGAATTATCTGAAAATAAAATATCTTTAGAAACTAAGAAAGATGATGACGAAGCATACAGGTTTCAAGAGTATCAATTTATTAAAAATCCCGAAACAATAGAAAGCCCATATTTAGAACTTAGCATTAAAAAAAAACCTATTAAAGAATACGGTATATTGGAAAAATTTTTCTCGAATATTTACTTAGTCGACAGATTAACAGAAACTAGAGTTCAAGTTGGATTTACTAGATCAACACCCTACGAAGAAGGCGTTGATAAAAATTTGATTCAAAAATTAACAACAGATCAATCTATAAAGTGGTTACCAGCAACAATTGTCAAAGGGGAGGGGATTTTTTTCGAATTTAACAAAAAAGCAATTCAAGATTGGGAGAAACAATTTAACTTTAATGATTTGAATGAAATAGTTAAAAACTTAAATGAATTAAGGAAAATAAGAGGTTTAAGTGAAAATAGAAATATAAAAAATAAATTTTTTTTAATACATACATTTGCTCATTTGATGATAAATCAATTAAGCTATTCTTGTGGTTATGGAAGTTCAGCCTTGAGAGAAAGAGTTTATTGCAACTCAAAATCTAATGAAAATTCGATGGAAGGCGTTTTGATATATACAGCATCAGGAGATTCCGAGGGAAGTCTTGGAGGTTTAGTTCGAGAAGGTGAACCATTGAATATATTAAAAACAATAAGAAAAATGCTAAGAAAAGCAAATGTTTGCTCATATGATCCAGTTTGCATTGATCATAAACAACAAGGACTTAATGGCACAAATGCATCTGCATGTCATGCTTGCTCATTTTTACCTGAGACCTCATGCGAAGAATCAAATCAACTATTAGATAGAACAACAATCATTGGTAACTTTAAAAATAATTCTAGGGGTTATTTTGAAGATTTAATTAAATAATTAAGCAACCTTTTTATAATTAATATTCTTTGTCATCAAATACTTTAAAATATTATAGCAAATTCTCTCAACAACATTGATCGGAACAGCATTTCCAGCTTGTTGATAAGCTTGGGTATTTGATACGGGTATTTTGAATTTTTCAGGAAATCCTTGAAGCCTAAAAACTTCACGAGGAGAAAGCATTCTTGGATTTTTATTTTCTCCCCGATAAATTAAACATTCGCCACCATCTTTAAAATATCTAGATGATATTGTTCGTGTATATTTATCTCGTGGGTAACTTAACTTATATCCAAAACCTTTGTTAGCTTTTTCGTTTCTTAATCTTCTTTTTTTATGACTTTTCCAAAGTAGATTAGAGATAATATATTTTTTTTTTGGATAACGATCCAAAAAATCAGAAACAATCGTTTTTTTGAAAGTAGGTTTCGGATAAATAAAATCGGTATTTTTATCCAAAAACCCAACAATAAATATTCTTTTTCTTTGTTGTGCTAATCCAAAATCTTTTGCATCTAAAATCTCAGGCTCTGGAACATAATAATTATTTCTAAGTAATTTAAGTATTAATTTTAAAATGTTGCCATTATCATAATTCATTAAGTGCTGAACATTCTCTAAGAGAAAAGCCTTTGGTTTTTTAATGTTAATAATATCAAGAATATTAAAAAACAAATCACCTTGTTTTTTATCCTCTAAACCATGTTTCATATCTAATGATTTTCTTTTTGAAACTCCCGCTTTTGAAAAAGGCTGACAAGGAAACCCGGCAAGTAAAATATCATGATCCGGTATTCTTTTTTTTATTTCACTTTTTTTTAAAGTTTTTAAATCCTCTATCAAATTTGTATTTGGAAAATTAGCCTGATATGTCTGCTGACAATAAATATTAATTTCTGAATACAACTTACAATTATCCTTAAACCCTAACTTTTTAATTGCTTTATCAAGTGCAATTCTCATTCCGCCAACTCCAGCAAATAAATCTATTGAAGATATAATTTTCATTTGTGATTCTTTTTTAATTATATCTATTTTTCAACAAATTTCAGTCTTAATAATAACTAGATGTTATGATTAAAGAAACTGTGCGAATATTTTTATTTTTTTTTCTTCATCTTTTAGTTTTTTTAATATTAATCATAGCCTCATCAAATGCTGAAGAAAAATTGTTTACCTGCAAGCCTACTATAGCAGGACTTCAATTAGATAACGGCAATTATTACTTTGAAAATGATTATGACGATAAAACGCCATTAATAGATAAACTAACTACTACACAATTCATTTTAAAAGAAGAGAATATATTTTATAAAAATAATAAAAATAGAATCTTTGAACAACTCATACCATATAAGTCTTTCTTGAATATAGATTTACCAAGTGACGATCTTAATTCAATATCAAAAGCTATAAAAATTTTTCAAAAATGGGATAAAATTTTAGATCTACCAGCATTAACAAAAGACTTTGAAACATATATTTATCTTTATTCATTCCATCATAAGGATAATAATTTAAACCATTCATTAAAGCGTATTAGTATAGATGCTAAAAACTTTATGGTCTCAGAAATTACTGTGCCGATGACTAGCAAAACACCGCCTTATTTTGTAGCTAGATTATGTACAAATTCTCGATTTTAGATAGATATTTTATGAGAGAATTAATTAAATATTTATTTTTATTTTTTGTTTCTTTTAATATTAAAATTATATTATAGAAATATTAAATGGATATTGATTTAAAAAAGTTTGAAACAGAAGGATACTTGGGACCATTTAGTATAAATGATCAGTCTTATTTTAATTCTTTACTTAAAGAAAGGTATATCCCAAAAAATTTGTATACTTGGTATAAGTCTCCTCATGAAAAATCACAAAAACTTGTAAAAATAGCCAGTGATAAAAATATATTAAGTAAATTGAAAATTTTACTTAAAGAAAATATTTTGCTCTGGGGAAGTCTTTTTGTAGATCAAAAGCCCGACGGTCAACATGCATGGCATCTAGATGTTGAGCATGGCAGTTGGAATGGGGTAACAGTCTGGATAGGATTAAATAATTTATCCGAAAAAACTTCATTATCAATAATCACTCATACACATTTATTAAAAACCGCCCCGCTAGAATTGAAAAAAAAGCTCAATGTAGATCATACAAAAGATCAAGCAGTTTTGGAAGAAGCAAAAAAATTAGATCCACGATGTGAATTAAAGAAATTTTATCTTAAAAATGGAGAATTTATTATTTGGAGTGGTAGAATTTGGCATTCAACTTTAAATCAAAGTAGCAGAATAAGACAATCAATAATTTTACAATACTGCACACCAAATAACAAGGTAAAGATTCCTACTAACTTTGATTATCCAAATACAGCTTGGTCAAAAACTGAGCCACCCTGTATTTTAATATCAGGAAAAGATGAATTTAATTTCAACAAAGTTTTATTAAAAAAAGATTTAAAGTTTATTGATAGTTTCAAAATACTAACTGTATATAGTTTAAGATATAAAATTAGTCATTTTTTACGAAAATTCAGAAAGGTTTTAAGCAACTAATATAAAGATATTAATTAGCAACAACCGCAGCTTTTCTTTTCTTTTTTTTTTGATGAAGTAGAATTATTAGATTTCATTTCTTCTAATTCTTTTTTTTGTTTTTCAAGAGCTTTTTTTTCTTGTAAAATTTTATCTTCAAAATAAGCATATAGCGATGTAAAGCCAAGCTTCGTTGCTTTTTTTTCCTCGTAGCCTCTTCGGCCCTTTAAGTTTTCAATTATTTTTATTATTTCTTGATTTTGCATATTTCATTTTTTAAATTGCTGCTTGTTTTATTGATAGTTTTACTTTACCTCTATCAAAACCAATTACTTTAACTTTTACCTCATCGCCTTCTTTTACAACGTCAGTCACTTTAGCGACTCTTTTATCTGCAAGTTCAGAAATGTGAACAAGTCCGTCTTGTTTACCCAAGAAGTTTACGAATGCACCAAATTCCATTATTTTCATAACTTTTCCGTTATAAATTTTATTTAATTCAGCTTTTGCAGTTAAATCTTTAATCATTTGCATAGCTTTGTTTCTGGAGTCTTCATCTGGAGCAGCAACTGTTACAACGCCTTCATCATTAACATCCACTTTTGCTCCTGATTTTTCAACAATTTCTCTTATTGTTGCGCCACCTTTACCAATCACTGTTGCGATATCTTTTTTATCAACAGTAATTTTTTCCATCTTAGGTGTATGTTTTCCAACATTATCTCTTGATTTAGCTAAAGCTTTATTCATCTCACCAAGAATATGAATTCTTCCATCTTTTGCTTGTTTTAGAGCCTGCTCCATAATTTCAAATGTTATACCTGTAATTTTAATATCCATTTGAAGGGATGTGATTCCGTCTTTAGTGCCAGCTACTTTGAAATCCATATCGCCTAAATGATCCTCATCTCCAAGGATATCTGATAGAACACTAAAATCGTCACCTTCTTTGATTAATCCCATTGCAATACCTGCCACTGGCTCTTTTATTGGAACTCCAGCATCCATTAATGCTAATGATGAACCACAAACGGTTGCCATTGAAGATGATCCATTGGACTCCGTGATTTCAGATACTATTCTAAATGTATAAGGAAAACTTTCTTTTGGTGGCAAAGATGAATTAATTGCTCTCCAAGCAAGTTTACCATGACCAATTTCTCTTCTACCTGTCCCAATCCTTCCAGTTTCACCAACTGAAAATGGTGGAAAATTATAGTGAAGCATAAATCTTTCTCTTTGAAGACCATCTAAACTTTCAATCCTCTGTTCATCATCTGAAGTTCCTAAAGTTGTAGTAACAATTGCTTGAGTTTCTCCTCTTGTAAAAAGGGCAGATCCATGGACTCTAGGCAATATACCAACTTCGCACATTATTGGTCTAACATCTGCTAAACCTCTACCATCAATTCTATTTTTATTTTTAAGAATATCTGTTCGTACTATTCTTTTTTCTAAATTTTTAAGTTCGTAATTTACGTCTAGCTCAGTGTAATTTTCATTATCTTCGTAGAGTTTTTTTGCTTTTTCAGTGATTTCAGATATTTGATTTGACCTATCTTGCTTGTCTCTTGTAGAAAAAGCTTTTTTTAAATCATCTGTAAACTCTTTTTCTAATTTTTTCTTAACTTCAGATAAATCTTTTTTCTCAACAACCCAATCTGGTTTTCTACATTCTTTAGCGAGCTCCTCTATCATTTTAATAACTGGAACAAAATTTTCATGACCAAATTTAACAGCATTCAACATCTCTTCTTCTGTTAATCCATTTGCTTCAGACTCAACCATTAGAACTGCATCTTTAGTTCCCGCAACAACAAGGTCTAATTTAGAATTTTCTAATTCTATTTTTGATGGATTTAAAATATATTTTCCATCGATAAAACCAACTCTTGAAGCTCCAACTGGACCAAGAAATGGCATTCCAGATATTGCTAAAGCTGCAGATGAAGCAATTATAGATAAAATATCAGCTTCGTTTTCTTTGTCATAAGATATTACTGTTGGAAGCAATTGAACTTCATTTTTAAATTCATCTGGAAACAAAGGTCTTATCGGTCTATCAATTAATCTTGAAATTAACGTTTCACTCTCTGTTGGTCTCGCTTCTCTTTTAAAATATCCACCAGGAATTTTACCAGCAGCATAATATTTTTCCTGATAATTTACAGACAGTGGGAAGTAATCAACCTCGGGATTGACTTTTTTTGCTCCTACTACAGTTGCTAATACAACTGTTTCCCCACACGTTGCAATAACAGCTCCATCTGCTTGTCGAGCAATTTTACCTGTCTCTAACTTTATTTTTTTACCATTTAACTCAATTTCTTTTTTAAATTCTTTAAACATTTTTTTACTTTCTTATATTTAGTTTACTTATTACATCCTTATAAGACTCTAATTTATTTCTCTTAAGATAATCTAATAATTTTTTTCTTTTATTGACTGCTTTCAACAAACCTACTGATGAATGTTTGTCTTTTTTAAACAAATTCATATGTTTTGATAATGTCTCAATTTTTTCTGTTAATAGTGCTATTTGTACTTCGGATGAACCAGTATCTTTATCGTGTATAGCTACTTCTTTGGCCTTCTTATTCATGTTTTTCCTGTCTGTTAGTATTTTTTATTAAGTTTTCTATTTTTTCCGCATAATCAAATGACTCGTCTTTTACAAATAATATTTTTGGAAGAAATTTCATTGTAATTCTTTTTGAAAGTGTTTTTCTAACCAAAAATGAAAAATCTTTCAAAACATCTATAATCTCATTTGCATTTTTACCACCAAGCGGTAATACAAATGCTTTAGCGGTTTTAAGATCTGGACTCATCCTTACCTCTGTAACCGTTATGTTGCTTGTTTCAATATTGGGCAATTTTGCTTCACCTCTCATGAATATGTTGCCTAAAGCTTGTTTTATCATTTCCCCTACTCTTAATTGTCTTTGTGAAAGAGTTCTAGCATTTTTTTTTGATTTCATATTCGTCTTTCTGTTATTTTAGAGTTGTAAGCCTCTATAATGTCGTTTTTCTGAAAATCATTAAAATCCTTAAGTGTTATCCCACACTCAAGACCAGCTGAAACTTGTTTTGCTTGATTCTTTTCTCTAAAAATTGTGTTGATTTTTCCATTATAAATTATTGCACCATCTCTGATTACTCTTGCATTCGCATCATTTAAAATCTCACCATCAATTACTTTTGAACCAGCTACTTTTCCAACCTTAGACACTTTGAATATCTCAAGTATTTCTGCTGAGCCAATAACTTGCTCTTGAATATCTGGGGATAATAAACCTGACATTCTATTTTTAATAAAATCTAGTACCTCATAGATAATATTGTACGATGATATAGAGACTTTTTCTAGTTCAGCCAATTTTTTTGCTTCCTTAGTTGGCTTTACATTAAAAGCAATCAATAATGCTTTAGAAGCTTTTGCTAAACTTACATCAGTTTCTGTGATCATTCCTATATCAGATAAAATTATTTTTGGTTTTATTTCATCGTGTTTAATCTGCATAACGGCGCTAATAATCGCCTCTGAAGATCCGTGAACATCTGATTTGATAATTATATTTAATTCTTCAGTTTTTTTATCTTTAAAAGCTGATTCTTGTGTTGCAAATGTAATTGGATTTTTACCAATTTTAGACTCCTCAATTCTTGCATCAGACAAGGACTTAGCCTCTTTTTCATTTTCCAAGACCACAAAGTCATCACCTGATTTGGATGCACCATTTATACCTAGAACCTCAACTGGAGAAGCTGGATATGCCTCTTGGATGTTTTGTCCTAAGTCATTTATTATAGCTCTAACCTTGCCCCACTTTAAACCACTTACAAAGTAATCACCTTTCTTTAACGTGCCGTTGGTAATAATTATATTTGCAATAGGGCCTCTACCTATATCTACTTTTGACTCTAAAACTACTGCATTAGCTTTTACATTGTAGTCTGCTTTTAAATCTAAAAGCTCTGACTGAAGGATTATTGACTCTACTAATTTAGGTAAGTTTTGTTTAGTTTTTGTAGATATCTCAACCATTAAAGTATCACCTGATAATTCTTCTGCAATTAATTCATGCTCTAACAATTGATTTTTAACTTTCATAGGGTCAGCTTCTGGTAAATCACATTTATTTATTGCTACAACTATTGGTACATTTGCGGCTTTTGCATGTTTAATAGACTCAATTGTTTGAGGTTTTACTCCATCATCTGCTGCAACAACTAAGACTACAATATCTGTCAATTTTGAACCTCTTGCCCGCATTTCTGTGAACGCGGCATGACCAGGCGTATCTATAAAAGTAATTTTGCTTGAGTTGTGCTCAATTTGATATGCTCCAACGTGCTGCGTAATTCCACCAAACTCTCCTGATACAACATTTGCTTTTCTTAAAACATCTAAAACGGAAGTTTTACCATGATCAACATGTCCCATAACTGTAACGATTGGAGGTCTACTTTTAAGGTTTTTAGTTTTTGCTTCTTTAATTTTTTTAATAATTTCCTCAGCTTTTTCCTCTTTTATTGGATTGTGGCCAAACTCTTTAACAAGATATTCAGCGGTATCTGAATCAATAGAATGGTTGATTGTTGCCGTGACCCCCATCCCCAAAAGATGTTTTATAATACTGCTAGATTGCTCAGCCATTCTATTAGCCAATTCTCTTATTGTTATAACTTGTGGAATATTTACGTCTCTTTTTACTGGTTTTAGATCTTCTCTTAAATTCTCTTTTTGTATATTTCTATTTTCTTTTTGTTTAGCTCTTTTTAGTGAGGCTAAACTTCTTGCTCTACCCTCATCTGCACCACTCAAAGCTCTTGATACTGTTAATTTAAGTTCCCTTCTTTTTGAAATAGTTTTATTTTTAACGTCTTTTTTTTCAGGGTCTGCTTTTAGTCTTCTTGTTGCTCTTTGCTCTGCAAGTTTTCTTTTTTCATAATCATTAGAAGGTACGTTTGGTTTATCATAAATTTGTGTTTTTAATTTTGTTGAATTATTTTTTTTAAAATTAGTGTCTTGGCGGTTAAAATTAAAGGATCTTTTATTTGAAAATTTATTACTTTTTTTTTCAATTAATACTGAGTTTTTCCCTTGAGTTTTAGCTCTTTCAATATTTGATATGGATTTTTTTAAGTTTCCGGATAATTTTAGTTTGGTTTTTTTTTTTTCCATAACTCATCTTTCAATCTTTATAAACTTTACTTCTAGCTGACATGATAAGTTCATCAGCCTCTTTTTTTGATAATGCAAAATCCTCTAAATGACCCTGAATTCTTACTCTTTCTCCCTTTACAATATCGTAACCTCCGGTTAATTCATCAGATGCAAGATCTGCAAAATCATTTAATGTTAATATTTTTTGCTCTCCAAGTGTAACTAGCATACCTGGTGTTAATCCTTCATGATTTATCAAATCGTTTTCAAGTCCGAGTTCTTTTATTTTTTTCGAAATCTCTTCTTGGTCTTTCTTATAAAATTCATTTGCTCTATCTAATAACTCTTTAGCTGTATCTTCTTCTATGCCTTCAATCTTCATAATATCCTCAACTGTTGTGTCTTTTAAATCATCTATAGAAGAGAAGCCTTCTGCCACTAATAGCTGTCCTAATGTCTCGTCTAACTCTAAATTTTTAACGAAATTTTCTGTCTTCTCTTTAAACTCAGTTTGTCTTCTTTCTGAGTCTTCCTGATCAGTCATAATATTTATCTCGTAATTCATTAGTTTAGTTGCTAACCTTACATTTTGTCCTCTACGACCAATTGCTTTACTTAAGTTTTCCTCAGTTAAAATTACATCTAATTTTTTATTTTCAATATCAACATTTACTCTTTGAACTTCTGCAGGGGATAATGCGTTTGAAACAATTACCGCTGGGTCTTCAGACCAATTAACGATATCTATTTTTTCACCTTGTAATTCGTTTACCACAGCTTGCACACGGCTTCCTCTCATGCCTACACAAGCTCCAACTGGATCTAATGAATTATCGATTGCTTTCACACAAATTTTTGCTCGACTCCCAGGATCTCGCGCAGAAGAAATAATCTCTATTAAACCATCATAAATTTCTGGCACTTCTTGTATAAATAATTTTTCCATAAATTTAGGGTGAGCTCTTGATAAAAATATTTGTTGACCTCTTTGTTCTCTTCTTACATCACTGCAATAAGCTTTAATTCTATCTCCCGCTTTTATATTTTCTCTTGGGATTAATTCATTTTTTTGAATTATTGCTTCCGTTCTTCCTAGATCAACAATTATGTTTCCAAATTCAAGTCTCTTAACAATTCCACTTAATATTGTATCTTTTTTATCTTTAAAATCGTTAAATTGTCTTTCTCTTTCAGCCTCCCTAACGTTAAAACTTATCACCTGTTTTGCAGTTTGTGCAGCTATACGACCAAAATCAAATGAAGGCAATGTTTGCAGAATAGTATCGCCAATTTTTTTGTCCTTATTTTCATCACTCAAATTTTGAGCATCATTTAAACTAATTTCGGTATTCAAATTTTCAGGGTTTTCTGTGATTACAAGTTTTCTAAAAATACCTATGTCGCCATTTTCTCTATTAATTTGGACTTCAATTTCATTTTCCTGTCCAAATTTGGATTTAGCCGCTTTTGCTATGCCAGTTTCCATAGAATTTATTATTACTTCTTTGTCTATAGATTTCTCTAAAGCTACAGCTTCTGCAATTCTTATTAATTCTAGTTTATCTGCTCTTCTATTAAGCATTTATTCCTTCCAAAAAAAAATGGGCCGAAGCCCATTTTTGAAATTTCAATAATGTGAATTTAATATAAGTATTTTTCTTAAATTTTCAACTTTATTTACTTACTAAATACTGATGCTTTATCAGTCTTTTCCCATGAAAACGATCCGTCGCTGCCTGGATCTCTACCAAAATGTCCATAAGCAGCTGATTTTTCATAAATTGGTTTATTTAATCCTAGCATTTCTCTAATTCCTCTTGGGCTTAGATCGAAATTTTCTTTTATAAGTTTCTCAACATGAAGATTTTTTTCTTCATCGTTGTTGAACAAATCTACATAAATAGACAAAGGTTTTGAAACTCCTATTGCGTAAGCTAATTGTATCAAACATTTGTCTGCAATTTTCGATGCCACAATATTTTTTGCTAAATATCTTGAAGCATATGCTGCGGATCTATCAACTTTAGTTGGATCTTTGCCTGAAAAAGCTCCCCCGCCGTGAGGTGCCGCACCTCCATACGTATCAACAATTATTTTTCTTCCAGTCAAACCACTGTCCCCATCTGGACCACCAATTACAAAATTTCCTGTGGGATTAATATATATCTCATTTTCATCAAGACTCCCGAGTAAGTTTTTTGGGATAGATCTTTCAATATAAGGCATACAAAGATCTTTTACCTGCGCTAAATTCACATCTTTGGAATGTTGTGTAGAAATCACAACTGATTTTACAGCTTTTGGCACGCCATCTTTGTATTCAATGGTAATTTGACTTTTCGAATCTGGTTCGATTCCTTTAAGCTTTCCAGATTTTCTATCTTCAGCCATAAGTCTTAATATTCTGTGCGAAAAATGAATTGGAGCTGGCATAAGCACATCCGTCTCGTTACATGCATAACCAAACATAATTCCTTGGTCCCCTGCACCTTCATCTTTATTACCAGATGAGTCAACTCCCATAGCAATGTCAGCTGATTGGGAGTGTAAATGACATTCAATTTTAGTTGCTTCTTTATAAGTAAAACCATCTTGGTCGTAACCAATATCTTTAATACAATCTCTAACCTTAGAAATTAATTCATCTTTTTTTATATCTGGTCCTCGTGTTTCTCCCGCCAAAACAACTTTATTTGTTGTGGTCAAAGTCTCACATGCTACCCTTGCTTCAGGTTCCATGCCTAAATAGGTGTCTACAACCATGTCTGAAATTCTATCACAAACTTTATCTGGGTGACCTTCGGATACCGATTCACTAGTGAACAAATAATCTTTTTTCATTTTATTTTATCTCCCTATTTGTTTTTAAAAAAAAAATTAAGCTAATATAAATAGTGATAAAATAAAAGAACATATTATTCCCATATTTAGAAAAAAAAGTTTTTTTAGGGTTTTTTATTTGGTTTATTTCAATTACTCCCTCGTAAGTTGACTCTGTTATTTTCGAAATTTGTCCATAAGGATCTACTAAAGCTGATGTTCCATTATTGGTTGATCTTATGATGCTTTTACCTTCTTCAATTGATCGAAAAATAGAGTGAGAAAAATGTTGATGAGGTCCGATTGATTTTCCAAACCATCCATCTTCTGAAATATTTATAATTAAGTCGTAATTATTTTTCTGTGAAAGTCTACCTGAATAAATAATTTCGTAACAAATTAATGGCAGAAAACTTATATCGAATTCATAATTTTCTAAATTAATTATATTTCTTTTTTCTCCAGATGAGTAGGAATTATAAAAATTCGTAATAGATTTTATACCTAAATTTTTTAAATACTTTTCTAAAGGTAAAAATTCACCAAATGGAACTAGTTTGTTTTTATTATAAACTTCTATTTTATCTAAATTATTATTTACTACTGCCAAAGAGTTAAAGGTTTGGTTATTAACAATATTGTTAACCCCAAATATTATTAAATGCTTATCGCTAAATTTTTCGTTAAAAATAGATTTGTATTTTTTTAAATTATCCAATTCTGTGTTATTAAATACACCTTCGGGCCATACAAATATAGTTTTAGTATCTTTATTTGGTTTGCTTAATTTTATTAAACTTTGAAGTATATCTTCCTCATTTTCAGTATAGTAAAATCTCTCAATTGCAATTTTTGGAGAAACGATCTTTATTAAAAAATTATTATTTTTAAATGAAGTTTCTTTCGATTTTTGAAGATTCAGATGACCAAATACAACTCCAGAAATTAATAATAATCCATATGAAATTACAAAATATTTATCGTATTTACCTTTATTTAGGAAAAAAAACGAAGGCAGGACAAATAATGTCAAACAAAATAAATTAAAACTGTATGTCCCGATCAACGAAAGTGTTTGCAACAAATAAGAAAAATCAGAGAATGAAAATGATATTAAGTTCCAAGGAAAACCTGATAAAATATTTCCTCTTAAATATTCAAAAATTGAGAGTAAGCCTGAAAAGGCTAAGACTAAAGATATATTGCTAAACTTTTTAAAATAAGAGAAAAAGTATGTAGCTAGTCCGTAAAATATTCCTAGAAACAATGGAATTAAGACTAGAGAGATTGGAATAAGTATTTTAAAATTTTGATCAAATGTAAGAGATATAGTTATCCAATATAAACTAGATATAAAATAACCAAAACCAAACATCCAACCATAAAAAAAATACTCCATTTTAGAAAATAAAAATCTTTGATTTACAAAAAAAATAAATAATGCTGAAAATGTAAAAAAATTTATCAAAAAAAAGTTATAAGGTGGAAGACTGAAGGAACTTAATATTCCAAGAGAAATAATATAAGTATAAGATAATAATTTTTTTTTTACAATTTTTCTCAAATCTTATTTTTCACCAAATTATAGATTTTATTTTCTTCTATTTGCATTTTATAAAAATCCTTGTTCTTTTTATGGTTAAATCCATTTAAATGCAAAAAACCATGAATAAATATTTTTACAACTTTTTTTTTAAATTCTAGTAGTTTTATCGTTTTTGGTTTGTTCATAAATTCATAACTTATGATTATATCTCCTAAATAAAAAAATTTATTGTCAATTCTTTTTTTAATTGGAAAAGATAAGATATCTGTAGCTTTATTTTTTTTTCGAAAAATTCTATTCAGTTTTTTTATTTTTGAATTACTTGATAATAAGACTGTAATTATTGTTTTTTTATTTTTTAAAACATATTTTTTAGGTAAATTTTTTAATATTTTATTAAATAAAAGGGTAATGTTTCTTATTTTCTTTTTCCAAGCTTTGTTATCTATGATAACTTCAGCTTTAATCATCTTTTTGATCTGAATAGGCTTTTACTATTTTCGAAACTAGTGGATGCCTAACCACATCTGAATGATCAAAATCAACTACTGAAATTTCATCTAGGTGACCTATAAGATTTTTAGATCTATTTAAGCCTGATAAAGATTTATTTGGCAAATCTATTTGTGATGGATCGCCATTAACAACTATTTTAGAGTTTTCGCCAATTCTAGTCAAAAACATTTTAATTTGTGTGTCAGTTGCATTTTGAGCCTCATCTAAAATTGCAAATGAATTTTTTAATGTTCTTCCTCGCATAAATGCCAGTGGTGCGATTTCAATATCTCCGATCTCTATTTTTTTTTGAATTTTTTCAAAGTCCAACAGATCGTATAAAGAATCGTATAAAGGTCTGAGATAAGGATCAACTTTTTCCCTCATATCTCCAGGCAGAAAACCAAGCCTTTCTCCAGCTTCAACTGCGGGCCTAGATAAAATAATTCTTTCAATCTTTTTTTCCAAAAGCATAGTTAATGCAACCGCAACAGCTAAAAAGGTTTTTCCAGTTCCTGCTGGACCTGTGGAAATTATTATTTCACTTTCTTTTAAAGCTCTAACATACTCTTTTTGTTTTTCAGATCTTGGAATAACTGATTTTTTTGGTGTCTTAATTATATATTCAATTTTTTGACCAGTATTGCTATTCTCGCTTATCATAAATTTGTTTATTGAAGATAATATATCTTTTTTCTCTATCGATCCATTATTTATAAATTGATCAGAAAGAAACATAATTGCATTTTTCACTATTTCATTATTCTTTTGATCACTTTTAATAATTATAGAATTACCTCTAAAGTATAAATTTGTTCCAGTTAATTTCTCAAGTTCTTTAAGATTTTTATTAAATTCACCAACTACACCCATCAATAAGTCATTATCTTGAAATATTACACTTAGGCTATCATTATCAGAGTAAACAAAATTTATTTTACTTTTAAAATTTGAACTAGTTTTATTCAATTCTATGCTGCTTTAAATTTATTTTTATTACTAAATTCACCAATCAATGTATTTTGATTTGTCTTCACCACTTTAACCTGAACTACTTTTCCAATTAATTTCTTACTACCCTCAAAAATAACTGAATTCATATATACATTTCTTCCAAATAATTTGTTTTGGCCCTTAATTTCATTTTCCACTAAGACATCAATATATTTATTTTCAAAAGATTTATTTTTTAATTTTTGGTATCCAAATAATTTTTCTTGTATAATTTTAAGTCTCTCCTTGGAAATTTTTTCATCGATTGGTTTTAATTTTGAAGCAGTTGTACCTGGTCTTGGACTAAAAATAAAAGAGAATGAGTTTATAAATTTAATCGTATCTATTAATTTTATTGTATTTTCAAAATCTTCAATCTCTTCTCCTGGGTATCCAATAATAAAGTCGCTCGAGAATTCTATTTTCTCATTAATTTTTTTTAAATAATTAAATGTAGAAATATATTCCTCAACCTTATGTTTTCTGTTCATTAATTTTAATATTTTGTCAGAACCAGATTGTATTGGTAAATGAACGAATGGCATCAGTTTTTTCGAACTTTTGTAACAGTCTAATAAATCTTTAGTCATATCTCTTGGATGAGAAGTTGTATAACGTATTCTCTCAACACCGTTAATTTTCTCAAGAGACATAATTAAATCTGAGAGTCGAAATTCTTTACTTGCTTCTTTATACTTATATGCATTCACGTTTTGTCCTAATAATATTATTTCCTTAGAACCATTTTGAACCATCATATTTGCTTCATCGATTATTTGATTAAAAGGTCTTGAATATTCTGGTCCTCGTGTATACGGAACGACACAGAAGTGACAAAATTTATCACAACCTTCTTGTATCGTTAAAAATGAAGATACTCTACTATTATTATTTTGTATTTTGCTTAAATAATTAAATTTTTCTAAGGTATCAAAATCTGTAATCTCACTTTTTCTTTTATTTTTTTCAAATTGTAAAATAGTTTCGTTAAGCTTATGATATGATTGTGGTCCAATAACTAAATCTATGTAAGGTTCTCTATTTAACATCTCAGAATTTTCAGCTTGTGCAACACATCCAGCGACTATCACTAATGGTTTTTTTTTATTAAGAAACGCCTCTCTTACTCTACCAATTTCGTGGTAGACTTTTTCTTTAGCTTTATCTCTTATGTGACAAGTATTTAAAACAAAACAATGCGCTGAGTCTAAATTTTCAGATTTTTCGTATCCAATAGTTTTAAGAGTATCAGTTATTTTATCAGAGTCATAAACATTCATCTGACAACCAAATGTTTTAACAAATACTTTTTTTGACATTAATTATTTTTTTTTTTGACGCCGTATAATTCAAGTTTATGATCAACTAGTTCATATCCATACTTTTCTGCAACTTTTTTTTGTAAATTTTCAATTTCGTTGTCAACAAATTCTATAATCTCTCCTGTTTTAACATCAATCAAATGATCATGATGACTCTCTCTCAATTCTTCATACCTTGCTTTCCCACCTTTAAAATCGTGTTTGGTTAAAATGCCTGCTTCTTCAAAAAGCTTTACAGTTCTATAAACTGTAGCAATACTGATTTTAGGATCAATTTTAAGTACCCTTTTATAAAGTTCATCGACGTCTGGATGATCAGACTCTCCATAATTTTTTTTTGATTCTGAAACAACTCTTGCAATGGTTTTTCTTTGGTCAGTAAGTTTTACTCCTTTTGCTAAACATTTTTGCTCAATTGTATCTGACATATTTTTATTTTAACTTAAATAAATGGGTTTAATCAAATTTTTTTTAATATTAAATTTATTACATAAATTAGGCAATTCTCCTAGATTTTTTAAGTTCCATTGATAATCAAGATTCTTTTTTTTATGTTTTAAATCGAGGTGGCTATACGCATAATAATCAATCTTTTTTGACATATGTATAGCTTTAACAATAGATAATGAATTCCTTATACCGGCATAACTCCCTGGTCCTCTATTGACGTATATTCTTTTAATTTTCTCTAATTTAGTTTTATATTTTAATATAAATTTATTAATTAAAATTATCAATCTATCATAATTCTTTTTACTATTAATGTAAGTGCCTGTATAAATATTTTTATCTAAAATGAGGCCTAATAAAATTTTTTCACCTGTTGCATCTATTATTAATGTTTTCATAATATTTTTCTTTCTTACTATTAGTGTAAAAACAGATGAAAATAAAATTAAATTTTTTGCAAATGATAAAGGCGTTCTTTCAATTATGTATCATAGATTTGATGAAAATAAATATCCATCAACTAATATACGAATGGAAATTTTTAAAAAACATATGGAAATTATAAGAGAAAAAAAATATAATTTTTTAAGCCCAGAAGATTTCGATAAAAATTTTCATAAAGTGAAATCAAGTAAAGATATACTGATTACAATTGACGATGGGTTTTCATCTTTCTATAAACATGCTTGGCCATATTTAAAAGAGAGAAAAATTCCATTTATATTATTTATTTCCACTGAGGCAGTTGGAAAAACTGGATACATGAACTGGGAACAAATAAAAGAAATTGAAAAGGAAAATTTTGCATTTATAGGAAATCATTCTCATTCTCATAAGTACCTATTAGAATTCAGTCTCGATCATTTTAAAAATGATATATTAAAGTCCATAAAGATTTTTGAGACCAATCTTGGATATAATCCTATTTATTTTTCCTATCCATTTGGTGAATTTAGCCTTGAACAAACTTCTTTTATAAAAAAATATTTTAAATATGGTTTTGGTCAGCATTCAGGAGTTATAGATGTAAATAAAGATCCATATGAATTGCCAAGATTTCCTATAAATGAAAAATATGGCGAGTTAGAAAGATTTGCATTTAATATAGATTTATTACCCTTAGAGTATAAGAAAGTAATACCTAAAGATAAGTATATTATTAATAACAATCCTCCTAAATTAGAAATTGAATTTTTCAAAAACCAAAAAAATTTAGATAAAGTTAATTGTTTTTCGGATGAAGGTGCTGGATGGAAAAAAACAAATATTATGTATAAGGGAAAAAAACTAATTGTAAACTTTTCTGATAAATTTAATTTTCGAAGAGGAAGAATTAATTGCTCACTTAACGATACGGATGGTTGGCGATGGTTTGGTTTACAATTTTCTGTAAAATTAAATTAGATTATATTTTTTAACTGAAAGCTAGATGGTAATAGTTTTACTTTATCGAAATCTTGTAAATCATTTTGTTTGATAATTTGTTTTATTATTTTTGTATATTCTTTACCTGTAGCTGCATATTTGTCCAAATAATCTGCTAAAATTAAACTATTTAATTCTTCATCACTGTCTCTCATATTTGCTCTTTCAGATCTAAAATCTTTATAACTTCCATGCGTATTTAAATTTCTCTGATATGCTCTTACCGATGCTTTTAAAACTTTAAATTTCATTACTTTATGTTTTTCTTCAGAATCTGTCCCTGCAGGCTTTATACCTTCGCCTGACCACGTCCACTGACCAAAAAGTGCATTTCCCTCAATTGCAAACCTAGAGGTTCCCCATCCACTCTCTTTTGCTGCTTGAGCAATTGCAAGGGAAACTGGTACAATATCCATTCGAACTTTTAAAGTAGATAAATCTTTATTCAAAACACCATATTGTTTAAATTTAGAATTTAACCATTTTTTTTCAGAGTCTGAATTCATATTTTTATTGAGGATTTTAAAGAGTTTTTTTCTATCTATTATAATTCTGTTATTTTCTTCAAGAATTAAAGGCAAGACAATTTTAATGAATAAATTTTTCTTTTTTTTTGTGTTTTCGATATTTCTTATTTCTGATGGGAGCAAAGACAGATTTATTGGTTTAACTATTTTACTCTTTCTCACATTATCTAAAGTGTATTTAGTATCTTTAAAAAGTTGATTTATTGTTGCGGCACTTAATCTTACTGTATCAGTTGGGACTTCTTCGATAGATAAGATATCTTCGAATAAATTTTCTAAATCTAAACCCTCATCAATACTTTTTTGATTAATTGACTTACCATCTAACACTTTCTGAAAATTGACATTTGAATTATTATCAATTGTCGATTTGCTTACGTTTATATCATCTTTAATATTTACAGACAAAGGTATCAGTGTAGAAACTAAAATTAATGCAAAACTGAATAAAGCAGTAAAATAAAAACTTTTGAAATCATTTAAAAAAAAATTATTTTTTCTCTTTTTAATCACAAAACCCTTTTCTGTAAGGATTTTCTTTATCTTTGAAAGATTAAATTTTTTTGATTTAAGCATAAAAAATTATATATCTTTTACTCTGCCTCCACTTGTTTTATGTCTGGAATATAATGTTGAAGTAAATTTTGAACTCCACGTTTAAGAGTAATTGTTGAACTTGGACATCCAGAACAACTTCCCTGTAGTTTTACTTTTACAACTCCATTACTATAATTCAAAAATTTTATATCTCCACCATCATTAGCAACCGCAGGTTTTACTTTAGTTTCTAAAATATGAATAATTTTTTTTTCTATATCCTTATAACCCTCCTCAGTTTTACTTTTTAGATTGTTATCAAGAATAAATTTGTTTCCTTGCGCAAAAAAATCATTAATCAAAGAAATTACAATGTGTTTTATATCCTCCCATCTCGTTTTTTCATTTTTATTTACTGATAGAAAATCTAAACCCAAAAATACACTCTCCACACCATCAATTGATAAAATATCTCTTATTAAATAATTATCTGTTTGATCCTTTTTTAAAAATTCCACAGAATCAACATTTGAGATTTTAATTCCAGGTAAGAATTTTAGAGAATTCGGATTTGGTGTTTTTTGTGTTTGTATAAACATATAATTATATATAGTTATTATGATTTAAATTTGAAGTATTTTTTCAAAATCCTATTTTTTTTTTGATATCATTTACTTTTTTACTAGCTATTTTTTCAGCTTTTGATGCTCCCGATAATAATATTTCATCAATATATCTTTCATCCTTAAGAAGTTTGTTTATTTCCAGAGATATTGGATAAATTTTTTCAACTAATGCATCGGATAAACTATTTTTAAAATCTGAAAAATTTTTACCTTTAAATTCATCTATAGTTAGATCTAAATTTTGATCCTGGATACTCGAAAATATCCCATACAAATTATTTAACTCTGGTCTTTTTTGAAGATCACTGTCATTGTCAGGCAATATTCCACTATCAGTTTTCGCTTTTTTTATTTTATTTACAATCTGGTCCTTATTATCAGTCAAGTTTATTCTGCTTTGATCGGAAGGATCAGATTTGCTCATCTTTTTTTTTCCATCTTTTAAACTCATTATTCTTGAAAAATTCTGCTGGATTAAAGGTTCAGGCTCAATTAAAAAATTTGGAGCATTAAAATCTGAGTTAAATTTTTGCGCTATGTCTCTTGTAAGTTCAAGATGCTGTTTTTGATCTTCTCCAACAGGTACGTGTGTTGCATCGTACAGAAGTATATCTGAAGCCATTAAAATTGGGTAAATATAAAGTCCAACACTAGCTTTTTCTTTGTCCTTACCAGCTTTTTCCTTAAATTGTGTCATTCTGTTTAACCACCCCATTCTAGCAACGCATCCAAGAATCCACGCACCCTCAGCATGAGATGAAACCATTGATTGGTTAAAAATAATACTTTTTTTTGGGTCTAGCCCGCTAGCTAAAAACACAGCTGTTGTCTCCCTTATATTTTTTTTTAAAATCTCGGGATCCTGCTTAATTGTTATTGCGTGAAGATCAACAACACAATAAATACAAATGTTTTCTTTTTCTTTTTGCAAATTCACAAAATTTTTGATTGCACCTAAATAATTTCCTAAATGTAAATTTCCGGTGGGTTGCACTCCTGAAAATATTTTTTTTGACATTGTAATTAATACTTTATTTTAATATCGGATAATTTGAAAGCTTTTGTAAATATTGATATAAGCATATAGATTAGAAAAGTTATAGCAACAATCGTAATAATTGTTAAAAGTTTATATTTACTTTCGTAGACTAAAAAATCACTAAAATAATTTAATAGATTATAAAACAAAAACGATGTTAAAATTGAAGAAAATAAAATTTTTATTAAAATTAGATATGAAATACTAATAATTGCAAAATATTTTTTTTTAATTAGATAAAAAAATAAGATTATTGCATTAAACCATGAGGAAATGGTTGTTGCTATTGGAATTATAATAAATCCTATATCTGAAAAAAAATATAAACTTATACTAATATTTATAATTACTGAATAAACTGAATAAATAAATGGTATTCTAGTATTGTGTCTAGCAAAAATGAAACTTGAGAAAACTTTTATGAGAGCAAAAGCTGGCAGTCCTATAGCAAAATAAAATAATGCATTAGCAGAATTTTTTACACTTAAAATATCAAAAGATCCATATCCAAAAAGTGCTGAGGTAATTTGTTCAGATGAAATTAAAAGTGCGAAAGTAGCTGGTAAACATAAAAATAAGCTCAGTTCTAGAGATTTATTTTGAATTGTATTTATTTTTTTACTATTTTTTTGTTCAACATATTTACTTAAATTAGGAAGCAATACTGTACCGATTGCGATTCCTGCTATAGCCAAATTAATTTGGTATATTCTATCTGCATAATAAAGGTATGAAACTGCACTTGCCTGAAAAGATGCAATAATTGTTCCAACCAAAATATTTATCTGCGTGATGCCAGAGGAAAATATACTGGGTATTAATTTTTTAAAAAAAAATTTTAATCTTTGATCGAAAATTATTTTTAAATTTAATTTTGGAAAAAAGTATTTTCTTGTAAAAAAAATTAGAAATATTAGCTGAACAAAACCTGCTATGGTAACAGCATAAGATAAATAAAAAACTAAATCATCATTTAAATAATTTGCAAAAAATAGAGTTAAGATTAAAAATATATTTAAAATTATTGGAGCCGCTGACGCGATAGCAAATTTGTTATATGAATTTAATATTGCTCCAAAAAAAGATGATAAACTTACAAACAAAAGAAATGGGAAGGTAATTCTTGTTAAATTAATAGTCAAACCCAACTTGTCTGAACTCTCTGTGAAACCAGGAGCAATTAAAAAAACGAATATTGGCATGAAAATTTCTACAATCACGATAATAAAAAGAAGGCTTAAAATTAAAGAGTTAAATATATTGTTCGCAAACCTCCTTGCATTCTCTTTTCCTTTATCTAATTCGGTCATATAACTTGGCACAAATGCGGAATTAAATGTTCCCTCGGAAAAAAGCCTTCTAAATGTGTTTGGAATTCTAAAAGCAACAAAGAAAGCATCTGCTATAGGTCCTGAGCCTAAGAAAATAGCAATTAAAACGTCTCTCACATATCCTAGAACACGGCTAATGATAACAAAGATACTATATGTGCTTGTTGACTTAATCAGATTCATAAATCATATTAGTCTTATAAATTAGTTCTATTTTTATATCTATTTAATAAACAATGAAAAAAAATAAAATTGAACATTACTCAGAAAAAGAGGCCTTAGAATTCCATCATAAAAAAAAATCTGGCAAGATTGAGATTATATCATCTAAGCCTATGACTACAAAAAGAGATCTTGCACTTGCTTATTCGCCAGGAGTAGCTGCTCCAGTTAAAGCAATATCAAAAAATCCCGAAGCAGCTTATGATTATACTAGTAAAGGAAATTTGGTAGCTGTAATAAGTAACGGTTCAGCAATTCTAGGTATGGGAAATCTTGGGGCGCTTGCTTCTAAACCTGTAATGGAAGGTAAGGCAGTTTTGTTCAAACGTTTTGCAGATATAAATTCTATAGATATAGAAATTGACTCTTCCAACACAGAAGAAATAATTAAAAGTATAAAAAGTATTTCTGGAAGTTTCGGAGGAATAAATTTAGAGGATATTGCTGCTCCAGATTGTTTTATTATCGAGGAAAAATTAAAAAAATTACTAGATATCCCAGTTTTTCATGACGACCAACACGGCACAGCAATAATAACCACAGCTGCACTTATAAATGCATTAGACATATCAAAAAAATCAATCAAGAAAATCAAAGTAGTCGTAAATGGTGCAGGAGCATCAGCTATTGCATGTACGAACTTACTTAAAAAAACAGGTGTACTACCAAAAAATATCATAATGCTAGACAGTAAAGGCGTTATTTACAAAGGTAGAGACAACGTAAACCAGTGGAAAATTTCTCATGCAGTAGATACAAAAAAAAGAACTCTTGAGGATGCAATTATTGGGGCAGATGTTTTTTTAGGATTATCTTCAAAAAGTATATTATCAAAAGAAATGGTGAAGAAGATGTCAAAAAATCCAATAATTTTTGCATGTGCAAATCCTGATCCGGAGATTACTCCAGAAGAAGTAGAAGAAGTAAGAAAAGATGCAATCATAGCAACAGGAAGATCTGACTATCCTAATCAAGTAAATAACTTAATAGGATTTCCATATATATTCAGAGGTGCCCTTGATGTTAGAGCTAAGACTATAAATGAAGAAATGAAAATAGCTGCTGCTAATGCTATCGCATCATTGGCAAGGGAAAGGGTGCCTGATGAAGTGGTTGCTGCAATGGGAGGGGATAGGCCTTCTTACGGCAAGGATTATATTATTCCGTCAACTTTTGATCCAAGATTAATTAGTGTAATACCTGTTGCGGTTGCAAAAGCAGCAATGAAAACAGGTGTAGCACGAAAAAAAATTGAGAACTTTGAAACTTATTCTGAACAACTTAAACAAAGACTAGACCCTTCAGTTACAATTATGCAAGGTATTAATAGTCAAATTAAAAAGTATCAGAAAAAAGTTGTTTTTGCAGATGGTGAGGATGAAGAAACATTAAAGGCTGCTATTGCATTTAAAAAAGGCGGTTTAGGAATTCCTATAATAGTAGCTAAAGAAGAAATTATAAAAAGAAAACTAAAAGAAATTGGATATAGTGAAAACCTTGACATTGAGATTATAAATTCAAAAAATAAAATTTTACGTGAAAAATACGTAAAATATTTATTTGAAAAATTACATAGAAAAGAGGGCCTTCTAGAAAGGGATTGTGACAAGTTAGTAAGAAATGATAGGGTAGTTTGGTCTTCTTGTATGGTAGAATGTGGTGATGCAGATGCAATGGTTACAGGTAATACTAGAAGATATTCATCATCTCTTAAGAAAGTGATTAAAGTAGTTGATGCAAGACCTGGTGAAATAATGTTTGGTTTAAACATGATTATAAATAAAGGTAAAACTGTTTTTATTGCAGATACAACAGTTCATGAATATCCAACTTCTAAACAAATGGCTGAAATTGCTATATCTGCTTCTAGAGTGGTAAGATTGTTTGGATTTGATCCTAAAGTAGCATTTTTATCTCATTCAACTTTTGGTCAACCTATTACAAGTAGAACTAAACATATTAGGGATGCTGTAGATATATTAAAATCAATGAAAGTAGATTTTAAATTTGATGGAGATATGCAGCCCGATGTTGCTTTAAGTGAGGAATATAAAGATTTATATCCATTTTCAGAAATTGTAGGTAAAGCAAATGTTCTAGTTATGCCCGGACAGCACAGTGCCGCTATAGCCTATAAAATAATGAAAACTCTTGGGGGTGCAAAAGTAATTGGACCTCTTCTTATTGGACTTGGAAGAGCAATAGAAATTGTTCCCCTAAGATCTTCAACATCAGAAATATTGAATCTTGCCTCTGTTGCTGCTTATTCTGCAAACGTTATAAATTACGGAAAAGTTAACTAATAAAAATGCTGACCGAGATAGTTTTATTATCAATTTTATATTTTATTTTTTTGTGGTCTACGGCATGGATAAGATATTTTAATAAAATGGATAAAAGGTTTGGCAACTCAGTATGGAGGTGGAGCTATGATTACCCAGTAAAAGGTAGAAGAGATGTATCATTTTTAGATGATAAAGAATTTGTTTTGCTTAGAAGAAAAAGAAATAAAGCTGTAACAATTATGTACTCGATTGTATTTTTGAGTTTTATAATTTTAATGTCTTTTGTTAGTCAAATACTATTGATAATA
>CACMXM010000008.1 GCA_902617645.1 uncultured Pelagibacteraceae bacterium
TCAAAAAAATTTAGACAAACTCAGAGTTATTGTCAAAAAAGTAAATGAGTTCGAAATTGAAATTTCAAAGCTTGAAGATAATGAATTTCCAAAGAGAACTTTGCTATTAAAAAATCGACTCAGTAAAGGCGAAAATATAAATGATTTATTGCCTTTAGCTTTTGCTTTAGTGAGAGAGGCATCTAAAAGAACCAGAGGTGAAAGACATTTTGATGTTCAGATTATGGGTGGAATAGTGCTCAATAATGGAAATATTGCAGAAATGAAAACAGGTGAAGGTAAAACTTTGACGATAGTTTTGGCTGCATATTTAAATGCACTAAAAGGTGATGGTGTACATATTGTTACAGTAAATGACTACTTAGCTAAGAGGGACTGCAATGAAATGGGGGTCATCTATAATTTTTTAGGTCTTACTTCAGGTTATATTAATAATGATCAAAATGATGAGGAGCGAAAAAAAAATTATAACTGTGATGTCACATATGCAACAAATAGTGAACTTGGTTTTGATTACTTAAGAGATAATATGAAATTTTCCAATAGTGAATTTGTTCAAAGAGGTCATAAATATGCCATAGTAGATGAAATTGACTCATGTTTAATTGATGAAGCGAGAACTCCTTTGGTCATTTCTGGAGCTGCTGAGAATAATCAAGGCCAATATATTGCTATTGATAAACTAGTTAAAAGGTTAAGTGAGTCAGACTATGAATTAGATGAAAAAGATAAAAATATATTTTTGACAAACTCAGGAATAACTAATGTAGAAAAAATTTTTGATGAAGCGGGATTATTAAAGAACAATAACTTATACGATCCAAACAATTTGTCCTTAGTGCATTTTGTAAATCAAGCATTGAGGGCTAACCATTTATTTAAGAAAGGAAAAGATTACTTAATCAGAGATGGGGAGCTTAAAATAATAGATGAACTTACTGGTAGGATTTTAGAGGGTAGAAGGTATGGTGATGGCTTACACCAGGCATTGGAAGCAAAAGAAAAAATTGATATTCAGGTAGAAAATCAAACTTTGGCATCGATTACATATCAAAATTATTTCAAGTTATACCATAAATTGTCTGGTTGTACCGGAACAGCTATTACTGAAGCTGAGGAATTTCAGGAAATTTATAACCTTGGTGTAACTATTATTCCAACCAATAAAAAAATGATCAGAAAAGATTTTAATGATCAAATATTTAGGACTGAAAATGAAAAAAACCAAGCAATTTTAAAAAAAATACAAGAGTGCTATCAAATCGGACAACCAATGTTGGTGTTTACTTCAAGTGTAAATAAATCTGAAATTTACTCACAACTCCTAAAAAAAAATAAGATCCCTCACACAGTTTTAAATGCAAAAAATCATGAGAGAGAAGCTGAAATTATAGCTGATGCTGGTAAACTTAAATCTGTAATTATAACAACCAGTATATCTGGAAGAGGTGTAGATATTAAATTAGGAGGAAAAAAAGTAAACAATAATCAAGAAGAAATAATAAATGAGAAAAATAAGATTAAAACATTGGGTGGTTTGTTTGTTTTAGGAACCGAAAGAATGGAATCAAGAAGAGTAGATAATCAGGCTAGAGGTAGATCTGGAAGACAAGGAGACGAGGGAAATTCTATATTTTACGTCAGTTTAGAGGATGATTTAATGAGAATTTTTGGTTCAGATTCAATGACAAGCATGCTTGAAAAACTAGGTTTAAAAGATGGTGAAAGCATTGATCACCCTTGGATAAATAAGGCATTAGAAAGAGCACAACAAAAAGTTGAATCAAGAAATTTTGATATAAGAAAAACTCTACTTAAATTTGACAATGTTCTTAATGATCAAAGACAAGTAATTTTTAATCAAAGAAAAGATATTATAAACTCAAATTCAATTTTTGATTATTCAAATAATTTTATGGATGAAACTATCTCTCATTTACTTGAGTACAAAAATAGTAAAGATTTTGAAACTCAAACAAGAGTATTTTTAGGAAAAAGTTTTAGTGATAATGAAATTAGTGAATTGATTAAACGTGATGATAAAAGTTTTAAAGAAGAGATAAATAAAAAATTTCTAGAAAAAAGGAGTGAAAGAATTGATATAATTGGAGAGGAACAATCAACTGAGATAGAAAAAAGAATTTTGTTACAATCTATAGACACAAATTGGAAGCTTCATATCCAATATCTAGAACAACTAAGGCAAGTAATTGGATTAAGATCTTATGGTCAAAGAGATCCATTGGTTGAGTATAAAAAAGAGGCTTTTGCTCTTTTTGAAAATTTATTAATTAAAATAAAAAATGATCTAATAAAAATTTTAATTAATTTAACTATTGTTGAAAAAAAAAATGACTACGAAGAAACTAAAAAAACTAACAATATCGTTAATAATCCAAAATGTCTTTTGATATTAAATAAAGGTCAAAAAATATCTCGAAACGAAAAATGTGAAGCAACTGGTAAAAAATACAAGAATTGTTGTGGAAGACTTTAAAACTTTAAACTAACAAACCTAATATAGCTAAAAACGATAAAAGAAAAAAAATTAGAATATATTTATTTTTATTAATTCTAACTTTCTGTGCTAGTTTATATAAAGTATTTGTTTGGAGAGTAAGCTTGTCTTTATTTTTTCCACTTGTGTACAAGCCCTTTGTTCTTCCAATTGACAAAAATTTATTTTTCCTTTTTTCTAAAATCTCATCACGATTTAAATCTGCAAATTCAATTAAACTTTTTTCAATTGAGACTTTTACATTTTTTAATATTTTTTCTTTGTCTCTATGTGCTCCACCAGTTGGCTCTTCAATAATTTCATCTATAATATTTAAATCTAGCAAATCTTTTGAAGAAAGTTTCATTGCAGTTGCTGCTTCTAATGTTTTCTTTGGATCTCTCCATAAAATTGAAGCACACCCCTCCGGTGAAATAACTGAGTAAATTGCATTTTCTAACATTAAAACTTTACTTGATGAAGCAAGGGCAATTGCTCCGCCTGATCCACCTTCACCAATTATTATTGATATAGTTGGAACCTTTAATTCCATACAACATTCTATTGATTTCGCAATAGCCTCTGCTTGCCCTCTTTCCTCTGCGCCTACACCAGGATAGGCTCCAGGAGTATCAATAAAGAGAATAATAGGTAAATTAAATTTATCAGCAAGTTTCATTAATCTCACAGATTTTCTATATCCCTCTGGTTTCATCATTCCAAAATTTCTTTCTATCCTAGTCTCCAAACTATCTCCTTTTTGTTGACCTATTACCAAAACAGACAAATTTTTAAATTTTGCAAATCCAGTTATTACTGATTTATCTTCTCCATAATACCTATCGCCACTTAATGGAATAAAATCTGAAAAGATGTTATCAATGAAATATTTTGATTTAGGTCTATCCTCATGCCTTGCAACCAATGTTTTTTGCCATGGATCAAGATTAGCGTAAATATCCTTGAGTTTAGTATCTATTTCCTCCTGTAGCTTTGAGATTTTACTTGTATTAACTTCGGAAAGGCCTTCTTTATTATAAGGATCTTTCAAGTTTTCTAACTCTGCCTCTAGATCTTTAATATTTGTCTCAAAATTTAAGTAATTTTTCATAATTTAAAATATATTTCTTTATCAATTTTTAATAGTTAATAAAATACTTAAATAAAAAATCTACAAATTTTTAATTTGAACATGAAAAAACAAGAAAAATTCGTAAAAATATTTGAATTATCGGTATCAAAAATATTATTTGATTTCGTAAACAATGAAGTTTTGAAGGGTACAAATATTTCTTCAAAGAGATTTTGGAATGGATTTAATAAAACAGTTCATCAACTTGCCCCTATAAATAAAAAACTAATTCAAACAAGGCATAAAATGCAAAGATCGATTGATAATTACCATCTCACTAGAAAAAATCAAAAATTCAAAAAAAACGAATATAAAAAGTTTTTAAAAAAAATTGGATATTTGAAAAATACCGGTCCCAATTTTAAAATACAAACAAAAAATGTTGATAATGAAATTTCAAGTATTTGTGGACCACAATTGGTTTGTCCTGTTTCGAATGCAAGATTTTTACTTAATGCTGCAAACGCAAGATGGGTAAGTCTATATGATAGCTTGTATGGTGCAGATATAATTCCAGAAACAAGAGGAGCTCTTAAAGGAAATACTTACAACCCAATAAGAGGAAAAGAGGTCATTTTATACTCGAGAAATCTTTTAGATAAGATAATTCCTTTAAAAAATAAAAGTTGGATGGATTTAAATGAAATACCAAAAATTCTTAATAATAAGCTTAAATTAGACTTGTTAAATCAAAATCAATTTATTGGATATTCAAAAGTATCAAATAAAATATCTTCCATATTATTCAAAAATAATAATTTGCATATTGATATATTATTTGATCAGACAGGAAAAATGGAGGTTAATAATCCAGAAGGAAACCAAGACCCATTGAAAATTCATGATATTTTTTTAGAATCAGCAATAACAACAATCTGTGATCATGAAGATAGCGTAGCGGCAGTAGATGCTGAAGATAAAGTTCATGGCTATAAAAATTGGTTATTATTAATGAAAGGTAAACTCAAATCATCATTTATTAAAAATGGCAAAAAAACTTTAAGAAAATTAAATAAAGATAGAAACTATATTTCATCCAAAGGATCTAAGTATAAATTGCACGGAAGATCACTCTTATTAAACAGAAATGTAGGTCATCTGATGACTACCCCAAGTATCCTATTAAAAGATGGTTCAGAATGTCCCGAGGGTATATTAGATGCTTTTATTACTTCAGCTAGTTGTTTACATGACTTTAAAATAAGAGGAAATTCAAGAGAGAAAGCTATTTATATTGTAAAACCAAAAATGCATGGACCAGAAGAATGTTCTTTTACAGATTTAATTTTTAAAAATGTGGAAAAAGTTTTAAAGCTTAAAAATAATCAAATTCTTTGTGGAATAATGGATGAAGAAAGACGAACCTCTTTAAATTTAAAAGAATGTATAAGAGCGTTAAAAAAAAGAGTTTTTTTTATAAATACTGGATTTTTGGATAGGACTGGTGATGAAATTCATACATCTATGGAATATGGACCGATGATATTAAAAGGAGATATGAAAGCTTCAAAATGGATACGGGCATATGAAAACAATAATGTTGATGTTGGATTATCCTGTGGATTTTCCGGTAAAGCACAGATAGGCAAAGGGATGTGGGCAATGCCCGATCTTCTTAATGACATGATGAAGCAAAAAATTTCTCATCCAGAAGCTGGGGCAAATTGTGCATGGGTGCCATCACCAACTGCTGCAGCTATTCATAGTTTGCATTATCATCACGTTGATGTTTTTTCAAAACAAAAAGACATAATGAAAAGAAAAAAAGCGAAGTTAGATGATTTACTTGAAATCCCTATTAATTCACCAAAAAACAAATGGTCAAAATCCCAAATATCAGAAGAGCTTAAAAATAATACACAAGGTATTTTAGGCTATGTTGTTAGATGGATTGATCAATCTGTTGGGTGTTCAAAAGTTCCAGATATAAATGGTGTCGGATTGATGGAAGATAGAGCTACTTGTAGGATAAGCAGCCAGCATATAGCAAACTGGTTGCACCACGGAGTATGTAGCAAAAAACAAGTTTTGGAAATTATGAAAAAAATGGCCAAAATTGTTGATAATCAAAATCTTAAAGATAAAAGTATGAAAGGGCAAGATCCATACCAGTCTATGGGAGCAAATTATTATCAATCAATTGCTTTTAAAACTGCATGTGATTTGGTTTTTCACGGCAAAAGTCAGCCCTCGGGTTACACTGAACCATTGCTTCACTTTAATAGAATAATGAAAAAGTCAATCTGAGTCGACGTCCAATCCAGTTCTATTTATAAAGGCTGAATGAAGAGTACCATCATCAAGATTTTCGATTTCACCACCAATTGGAAGGCCTTGACCTAATTTTGAAATTTTAACATTAGAATTTTTTAGACTATCTCTAATGTAGTATGCTGTTGTTTGACCTTCTACTGTCGCGCTTGTTGCCAATATCACTTCTTCAATTTTATCTTTATTTACTCTTTCTTTTAAAGAATTAATCAATAAATCTTCTTTCCTTTGTCCCACTGATGATATTGTGCCTCCTAAAATATGAAAATATCCTTCAAATATATTTGAACTTTGTATACTCCATTGATCAGAGATATTTTCAACAACACATATTTTATTGTATTTTTTTTTAACTATTTCACAACTGCTATAGCTACATTCAATTAAATTTGGTTTTAATGTTCCACAAATATTACATCGAACTATATTTTTACATACCTCGGTTAAAGCTTTGGCCATTGGCTTAGCGAGTTTATCCCTGTTATTAATTAATTTTAAAACAATGCGTTTTGCTGATTTTGGACCAAGCCCAGGAAGCTTTGAAATTATCTTAACTAAATCTTCAATTTCACTAATATTTTGCATTTCTTAAAGAGGCCATTTAAAACCTGGTATACCAAAACCACCAGCTGCTTTTGATATCTCTTCAGATGTTTTGGCCTTAAGTTTCTCTTTTGCATTATTATGAGCTGCAGTAATTAAATCTTCAATAATTGATTTGTCCTCTTTAAGTATTTCAGGAGAAATATAAATTTTTATCATTTCTCCATCTCCATTAAGTGTGACCTTTATCGACCCGGTGCCAGATGTACCTTCAACAGAAATTTTTTTTATATTCTGTTGGCTTTCTTTCATTTTCTCTTCTAGCTCTTTAGCTTTATCTAATATTTTTGAAAAATCATTCATCTTTTTTAATTTCAATATCAATTAATTCCGCATCAGAAAATGTTTGTAAAATTTTTTTATAAGTTTCTGTTTTTTTTGCATTTTCGAAAAGTTTATTTTTAGCATCCTCATCACTTTCCTTTTTTGATTTTTCTCCAGTTTTTTTTGAAAGAGTGATCATCCATCTTTCTTTAGTCCACTCTAATAACTTAGCTGAAAGAATTTTTATAAAGTCTTTTTCTAATTTTTCGTTAATAGAAATTTCTATTCTACCATGCTCAAAGCTTAACAAATTAACATTATTTTCAAGTTCATATTTTAATTTAACCTCCTTTTTTACATTACATAAATCAATTAAATCACTAAGACTTTTTATTGATATATTCTTAGTTTTAATTTTATTTGTTTCGATATCACCAAGACTTTTTTCTTGTACAATACTTTTAATTTGATTTATAGGATCCTGCTTTTTCTGTATTTTGGTTTCTAATTTTTTTTCATCTAATTTAATATGAATATCGCTGTGATCTTTAGAATCTTTCATTTTGATAGATTTAATATGAAGCAACCTAATTAAAAACATTTCTATACTTATATTTTGATCAGCAACAATATCTAATTCCCCTAAAGTATTAATTGTAAACTGCCAAAATAAAATCAACGTTTCACTATTTAAGTTCATTGCAATTTCTTTAATTGCTTCAAATTCATCATTGTTTAAATCAAAGTTTTTTGTACTTTCGTTTAGAGAGTTTATATTTTTGAAATAATAAAGAATTTCTAAAAAATCATTTAAAAATATCTTAGGCTCAACTCCCTGATTATAAATATTTTTATAAGCTTCCAATGTTTTATTTTGATCCCCTTTTAAAATATATTCAAAGATTTTTATTAAATGTGATTTATCAAAATATCCAAAGATTTTTTGAACATCTGATAATTCTAATCTTTTTTCTTTATCATTCGATAATAAAGCTCTATCTAGTAAAGATAATGAGTCTCTGACTGAGCCCTCCGAAATTTTTACTATAAGTTTAAGTGCTTCATCAGAAATATTACCGTTTTCTAAGTTACAAATTTTTTTTATATACATTAATAATTCCTCTGATCTAACTCTTGATAAATCAAATCTTTGGCACCTAGACAGAATAGTTACAGGAATTTTTTTTAGTTCTGTTGTCGCAAAAATAAATTTTAAATATTCAGGTGGTTCCTCTAAAGTTTTTAAAAGCGCATTAAAGGCTTGTTTACTTAACATATGAACTTCATCAATAATAAATATTTTATATTTTGATGATGTTGGACCATACCTTGAAAACTCAATTAAGTCTCTAACATCATCGACTCCAGTTTTGCTAGCTGCATCCATTTCTAAAACATCTATATGATTTGATTTTGCAATAGCTTCACAATGACAATTTTCACAAGAGTTTTGATTGCCAATATTATCTATTCCATTTTTACAATTTAAAGCCTTTGCGATTAACCTTGCGATTGTTGTTTTGCCTACTCCCCTTATTCCTGTAAACAAGAATGCATTTGGGATTTTGTCATATTTTATAGAATTATAAATTGTATCACTTACTACTTCTTGACCAATCAGATCACTAAATAGTTTTGGTCGATACTTTAATGCTAGTACTTTTGAATTTGTGCTCATATTTTATAGGAGACTAGAACCTGAAAAACTGTCTTTACGACTGCTTCCGTTAAGATCTGATCGGGTTCAAGCAGAATTCACCTCTAGCCTCCAAATCTATTATATCAGTAATAAATTTCAATCTTCAACCACGAATATTATCTAAATTATAATTTTCTAAATTTACTTGCATTGTACACTCCAAGTATTTCAAGGCTTATTGTGTGAAAACCAAGCTCCTCTAAAGATTTCTGAACTTTAGGATCCTCTATATGCCCCACTATATCGCATAAAAAAAGGTACTGCTCAAAACTACTCTGATCCGAAAAACTCTCCAACTTACTTAAAGATACATCGTTAGTAGCAAAACCACCAAGACACTTGTACAATGCTGCAGGCTTGTCTTTTACTTTAAAAATACAACTAGTAATAAAATTTTCTTCTTTTTTAAATTCAGGGTGTTCGATTTTTTTACCCATAAAAAGAAATCGAGTAATATTTTTTTTATCATCTTCTATGTTTTTTTTTAGTATTTTTAAATCATATATTTTAGCAGCTAAAGTTGATGCTATAGCAGCTTCATCATCAAGTGAGTTTTCACTAATATATTTTGCACTTCCAGCTGTATCAGCTGCTATTATTGGTTCCAATTTATAATCATTGATTAATTTTTGACATTGGGAGATTGCTTGAGAGTGAGATCTAACATATTTCAAATTATCTATTAAAACACCTTGTCTAGCCATCAAATTATGTGAGACCTTATGAAAATGTTCAGCATAAATTTGTAGTTTATATTTATTCATTAAATATTGAATATCTGCAACCCTGCCTGCAATTGAATTTTCTATAGGTATTATAGTTCTTAAGCTTTCATCGTTTGAAGATTTTTTAAAACATTCCTCAAATGTTTTACAAGAAATCAATTCTGCATCTGGAAAAATTTCTTTAGCAGCAAGTTGAGAATATGCTCCTTCATTTCCTTGATACAAGATTTTCATTTATTTTTTATATTCTAAAATTTTTTTTAATTCTATATAATCTTCTCTTGTGTCAATACCAACTACTTTTTTTTTAGCAAGAATTACATTAATAGGTATTTTATTATCTAAAGCTCTTAATTGTTCTAATTTGTTTTTTTTTTCATTAATTGTTCTTTTTAAATGAAAAAACTTTTGTAAAGCATTCGTACTATATTGGTATATTCCAATATGATGATAAAAATTTTTATATTTCTTTTTCGTACACCTGTAAAAATCTATTGCCGCTTGTGGATTTCTAAAACTTATTTTTTTTTTTGTTGCAACTTTTACTATATTTTTATTTTTTAAAACTTTTTTGTTTGTTATTTTAGTTGCCAATGTTGCTATATCAAATTTGTTTTTTTTTACTATTTTATTTAAATTCCTCACATCATTAACATCTATTAACGGCTCGTCTCCTTGAAGGTTAATAATATATTTTATTTTGCTATTTTTTACTTTTTTAAAGGCTTCCCAAATTCTATCAGTTCCAGATTTGTGCTTGTTTGATGTTAAAATTGCTTTACCTCCATTTTTTTTTACCTCCTTCGCAATTATCTTATCCTCAGTCGCAACTATTACTGTTCCAACTTTGCAAGCATTTGCTTTTTTTAAAACGTGGGAAATTATTGATATTCCATTTAATCTTAATAAAGGTTTTCCTGGCAGTCTTCTTGCAGCCATTCTTGAGGGTATTATGATTAACGTTTTACTCATAAACTATATATTTTATGCGTCTAACAGACGCAAAATTACTAATATAAAATTAGGCATTTTTTTAAATTACATGTTATACGTTCAATCATTATAATTACAAAATGGATTCATTTGAAATTAATAAAATAATTGCTGCAATCTTAGTTACAGTAGTTGTAGTGCTCGGTATAGGCAAAATATCAGATTATTTATTTAATATAGATAAGCTATCAGTGGCCGCCTACAAGGTTGAAGCTACTGACCAAGAAGGAATGGCAAATTTGGCTAGCACTGAGAGTAGTGTAGATATTTCTGCACTTTTGGCTCTCGGCAGCGTTGACCATGGTCAAAAAGTTTTTAAAAAATGTAAAGCTTGTCATAGTATAAAACAAGGTGGTGGAAATAATATTGGTCCAAAACTATGGAATGTTATGTTTAGACCGGTTGGGGCAATATCTGATTACAAATATTCAAAAGCGCTTACAGATTACAAAAAAGAATGGAGCTGGGAAGAGATGAACGGTTTTTTAATTAAGCCATCGAAATGGATAAAGGGAAACAAAATGGGTTTTGCTGGACTTAAAGATGAAAAAGACAGAGCATCTGTAATGCTGTACTTAAATCAAAATAGTGATCAGCCAAAAGATTTACCTTAATTTATCAAAACAATAAAGTAAGATACTTTTCTGTACATGAACTCTATTTAAAGCTTGTGTCCATACATGAGATCTTTTTCCTTGAAAGACTTTTTCTGAAACCTCATTACCTCTAGGGAGACAATGTAAAAATATGGATTTAGGTGCTAATTTTAATAAATTTGTATCTATATAAAACTTTTTAAAATCTTTAGTTTTCTTTTTAATATTCACTTTATCATTTAATGAAATAACTTTATCAGAAAAAACAACGTCTGCATTTCTAACTGCCTTTTTAGGATCATTAAATATATTCAAAATTTTCTTATTTTTCTTAACCCAATTTATTACAGATTTTTTTGGTTTGTAATTTTTAGGGCATGCAATATTTAATTTAAAAGAAAATTTAATTGAGGCGACGATAAGACTGTTGAGTACATTATTCGAGTCACCTATCCAACAAATATTTAATTTAGAAATTGGTTTTTTTTTAATTTCTTCAATCGTAAAAATATCTGAAAGAACCTGAGTTGGGTGAGATGATGGGCTTAAGCCATTGATTAGAGGTATTTTTATGTGTTTTACAAACTCACTAATTTTTTTATCACTGTCAGTTCTCAACATAAATCCATCTCCGTATGTAGAGAGAATTTTTGCGGTGTCGGCTAAACTTTCACCACCTCTACCTATATGCAGTTCATTAGATCTTAGGGTTATTGTTCCACCTCCTAGTTGTCTTATAGCTAAATAAAAACTAAGTCTTGTTCTTAAACTTGGTTTCTCAAACATTTGAATTAGTATTTTTCCTCTTAGTGGAGCGCCCTTATCTAAATCAAGTGTATTAAGTTTTTTTCTTTTAGATTTTCTTTTTTTTGCGTCTTTCAATATTTTTTTAAGATCTTTTGCTTCAATGTCTTTAAGATTAATAAAATGTTTCATCTTTATTTGTATTCTTTGCAGACTTTTCTGATTATCTTAATGCTTATATCAATTTCAGCTTTTTTTACATTCAAAGGTGGTAAAATTCTTATAACATTATCTGCTGCTTTTATTGTTAACAACTTATTCTTCTCAAGTTTTTTGATAAACTTTGCTTGATCATTAAACAGCTGAATACCGATTAACAATCCAAGACCTCTTATTTCTTTAATGATATCTGGATGATCATTTTTGATTTTATTTAATTCATTTAAAAAATATTTAGAAATTTTTTGAATATTTTTAAGAAACTTTTTTTTCATAATTTTGTCTAAAACTGCATTTCCTATTCTCATAGCTAGTGGATTTCCTCCAAATGTTGAGCCATGAGTTCCAGGAGTCATGCCAGTTGCAACTTTTTTGTTCATTAGCACTGCACCCAAGGGGAAACCACCTCCTATCCCTTTCGCAATAGGCACAATATCGGGTTTAATCCCTGAATACTCAAATGCAAAAAATTTTCCTGATCTACCTATTCCACATTGTACCTCATCACAAATAAGTAATATTTTTTTTTGATCGCATAATTTTCTTAAACCTTTTAAGCACCACTTTGGTATGACTTTAATCCCACCTTCACCTAATATTGGTTCTACCATAATAGCTGCTGTTTTTTTTGTTATAGATTTTCTCAAAGATCGATGATTACCAAATATAAAATGATCAAAACCAGGGATTTTTGGACCAAACCCCTCTGTCATTTTTTTTGATCCACTTGCATGAATAGCTGCTAGTGTTCTACCATGAAATGAATTTTTAACACAAAGAATTCTATTTTTGTGAGGCTTTTTTTTCGTATAAAAAAATTTCCTAGCCACTTTAATTGCAAGTTCTGTTGCCTCTGCACCAGAATTCTGGAAAATAACGTAATCAGCAAATGTATTTTTTGTTAATCTCTTAGCTAATCTTTCTCCCTCTGGGATTTCGAAAGCATTTGATACATGCCAAACTTTTTTTGATTGACCATGTAAAGCTTTATTTAAATAATTATTTGAGTGCCCTAAAGAATTTACCGCTATTCCTTGTATAAAATCTAAATACTTTATTCCCTTGGTGGAATATAGAAAGCTCCCTTTCCCCTTTCTAAAAGAGATTTTTCTTCTTCTGTAGTTATTTGCTAGAGATGACATACTATGTTTTAATTTTATAACCATTATTATAAAGAATAAATGAAACAAACCATGCTACAATAGACAGTGCTGGTAAATAAATAATACCAAAAAACATATTGCCGTCTGATGTGCCAAGAAAGCCATATCTAAAAATATTTATTATGTGAAAAAAAGGGTTAAAATAACTTATTGTTTGAAAGATAGAGGGTAATTTGTCTATTGTATAAAAGACTCCAGACAAAAAGGCTAATGGAGTAATTAAAAAATTAGTAATCGTTGCAGTATGGTCAAATTTAGTAGCCCATAGGCCAGTAATAAAGCCTAAACTTCCAATAAAAAAAGATCCAAAAAAAGCTGAATAAAAAATATAAGCTAAATTGTATATTTTTAAATCAACGATTAAAAAGAATACTAAAGTCGATACTATTCCTATTATTATGCTTCTTGTTACTGCAGCTAAGATTATGGAAATAGTTACTTCAATTGCAGAGAGAGGTGCATATAAAATATCAACTATATTTCCCTGCATTTTGGATATCATTAAAGAACTGGCAGAATGTGAAAAGCTTTGTAGCATCATTGATTGAATAATTAAACCTGGAGCTAGAAAAACGATGAAAGAGTGACCCAAAACATCTCCTCGTTCATTTCCAAGTGCAAGACTAAGCACAGATAAAAATAACAGACTAGACACCAAAGGTGATAAAAGCGTTTGTGCCCAAACTACAAAAAATCTACTGCATTCGCGTGTATATAATGAAAAAAAACCGACAATGTTAATAAATCCAAATTTATTAACTCGTAAATTATATTTTTTTTGTAATTCAACCATAGATAAATATTTCTATATCTTTTTTATTTATTTGTTGAAAAAACAAAATTAAATCTTGTTTTTTGTTTTATATATGTGTTTATATAGTAATAATTTAATAATTAAACACAACATATTGTGTCTATGTGGACTGAAGAAAAAGTAAAGATATTAAAAGATTTATGGGGAAAAGGAAAAACTGCAAGTCAAATTGCTGAGATAATTGGGGGAATTAGTAGAAATGCTGTGATAGGAAAGGCTCACAGGCTAAACCTATCTGCAAAATTAAAAAGTAGAAATTACAAAGAAAATAAACCTCCAAAAGACAATAATGATAGCAATTTAGAAAACAAAAATTTTGGTAAAAAAAGATTAACTAGATCCAGATTCAAATCATTATTAATTGAGAAAGATTTTGAGCCAGAAAACCCAAAACAGCTTGAGGAATTAGATGAAAATTCATGTAAATGGCCAATTGGTCATCCGAACGAAAGTACATTTTATTTTTGTGGTAGGAAATCTTTAAAAGATTTTTCATATTGCAAATTACACTTATTGTATGCTTTTCAACCCAAGGGCAAAAAAGAGGACTTGGTAGATAAAGAAGATGAAGTTCCTAAATTTATAGAGAAAAAAATAAAATCCGCTTAATTATTTAGAATTTTTTTTTTTGCTTTTTTAAATTCTTCTTTTGTAATAGCACCAGTTTTATAAAGATTATTTAGATTTAAAAGTTCACTAGTAATATTTTTTTTTTTAAATTTTTTAACAGGTTTGTTTTTCTGTTTTGCTTTAATGCCATAACTAACAGCCTTTAAACCTAAATAGGCTACGAATATTAATATTAAAAAAATTAAAATATAAATTAAATTTATCATAATGCTTTTATTTTATTTTATTTTTTCAAAAAACTTGAAAACTGCCCTCCTTCAGCCCAATTAAATGCATATCTCATAATGCTTTCTTCAAATTTCAGTTTACTTGAACATCCAATATCAAAATTAGTAGTGCTATTTTCAGATGTTATATTGTCATATTTTAATAAATTTATTTGATCTTGTGTGATTGGTGGCTCTGGCAAAATTTGCATTAAAAAAGCTGTCAATCTTGCCAAAGGTAATGGCATAGGTATAAGTATACGGTTTTTTCTTATACATTTCATTAATATTTGTAAAATTTCTTTAAAACTTAGCGTCTCAGGTCCAATCGCCTCAATGTCTACTGCATAAATTTCTTTAGAAATTACATGAAAAATTATCTCAGCAATATCTGATACGTGGATAGGCATAAATTTAGTTTTTCCAGAATAATATAATGGAAAGATTGGTAGCACACTTAGTAAGCTCATGAACTTTGTAGTAAAATTATCATCCACACTATACACTAGAGATGGTTTAATTATTGTTGCATCAGGTAAAATATCTCTTACAAATTTTTCACCAGACACTTTGCTCATTGCATATTTTGAATCTATTGCCTTTTCTAAACCAAGTGCAGACACATGTACAAATTTTACTTTTTCAGAAGAACAAATTTCAGCTATTTTTTTTGGAAAATTTGAATGTAGATTTTTAAAAGTGCTAGATCTGCCCTTTTCATGTAAAATTCCAACTAAATTCAAACATATATCTGCTTTGCAGATTAGTTCCCTCAATTTTTTTTCATCAAACAAATTAGCTTCAACAATGTCTAAGTACCCTATTGGTGCTTGAGTTTTAAGTACATATCCTTTTCTGTGAAGGTTTCTTGTTACAGCAGTAATTTTATAATTATTTTTCGCAAATCTTCGTATACAATAACGACCAATCTGACCACTTGCACCAAATATAAGTATTTTTTTTGTTATCATCACCAAAAAATAGACAATATTGTTTTGTCTTTATATATATAAAATAAAAATGAATAACATTAAAGTTTTTGAAAATGATTTACCAGATATTGATTTATCTGAAGAAAAAACAATAAGTTTAGACTGTGAGGCACTTGGTCTTGTATTGGGGAGGGATCCACTCACACTTATTCAATTAGGTTTAGAATCAAAAAAATTTTTCATAATTAAATTAAATAGAAAAGATTACAAAGCACCAAATTTGATAAAACTTCTATCAAACTCCAAGCTAGAATTCATTATGCATTACGCAAGACAGGATCTATTGTGGTTAAAATACCATTTAAATGTAAGTCCAAAAAATATTTTTTGTACCAAAGTTGCTTCCAAAATAGCAAGAACAGCTAGTTCGTCACATGGATACAGAGATTTAGTTAAAGAAATATGTGGCAAAGAAATTTCAAAAAAAGAACAACAAAGCGATTGGGGTAACCCAAATTTATCTGATAAACAAATTAATTATGCTGCTCAAGATACAGAATACCTATTCGAAATAAGAAAAAAACTTTTAGAAATGCTAATTAGAGAAAATAGAAAAGACTTATTTGAAAAAAGTATGAAAGTAATTCCAATTTTAGTAGATATGGAGGTATCTGGATTTAAATTAAATATTTTTGAACACTAATAAAAATTATGAAAATTAATAAATATAAGAAAATTGCATATGAGGTTATTGACTTGGAAATCCAAGCCTTAAAGAAACTTAAAAAATCTATAAATAATTCTTTTGATCTGGCTGTAAATGCAATTGTGAAATGTCAATCGAAAATTATTCTCTGTGGTGTTGGAAAAAGTTATTTAATTGCATCAAAAATTGCAGCAACGTTATCTTCTGTCGGCTGTCCATCATTCTCTCTTTCAGCAAACGACTGCTCTCATGGAAACTTAGGTAGCATATCGAAAAGTGATTTACTAATTTTAATTAGTAATTCAGGAGAAACACAAGAACTAAAGCCAGTTATTAAATACGCCAATAGAAATAAAATCACATTAATAGGAATTGTTTCAAAAAAAGATTCTTTACTTCACAGAGCTGCTGATATTAAGCTAACAATTCCTGAGGTAAAGGAGGCTGGATTAGGCATTGTTCCAACAAGCAGCACGAGTGAGCAGCTTGCTATTGGTGACTGCTTGGCTGTGGCTGCTTTAAATAAGAAAAGATTTAGCAAACAAAATTTTAAAGAATTTCATCCTAGTGGGAGTTTGGGAGCTCAATTAAAAACTGTAGAAGATTTAATGATATCTGGAGCAAGAATTCCATTTGTTAATGAAGACACAAATATGAGTAAAGCTTTAAATTTAATAACAAAAAAAAAACTGGGCATATTAATAGCTATTAATAAAAAAAAGTTGACAACTGGAATAATTACAGATGGACAAATAAGAAGGAGCTCACAAAAAAACAAATCTTTAATTGAATTAACAGTAAAAAAGGTAATGACCAAAAACCCTTTGAGTGTGGACAAAGATATGCTTGCTGTAAAAAGTTTAGCAATAATGTCTGAAAATAAAATTACTAGCCTATGTGTACATAAGAAAAAAAACCCTAAGAGAACTATTGGCGTTCTTCATATACATAATATCCTAGATGGAAATATATCCTGATGAGTAGATCTTTAATTATTCAGATTGGGATATTAACATTAATATTAATTATTGGTTATGCTACTTTTTTGTACCTTAATAAAAATGATATTAATAAATCTATTGATGGTACTGAATTAAAAACTATTAAAGAAACTCAAATTAATGGACAAATAGTTAAATCTCAAGTATCAAATCAAATTTTAGATCTTGCTTACAAATCTAGTGACGAAAGAGGAAATATATACCAAATTAAATCAGTTTCAGGAACAATTGAAGATAAAAATGAAAATGTTCTAATTTTAGAAGATGTTACAGCTAAAATTGTAATAAAAAATTATGGTACTTTTTTAATTGAATCGGGTAAAGCTAGGTATAATAAACTTAACTTAAATACACATTTTTTTAATAATGTAAATTTATACTATCTTAATCATAGTATAAAAAGCGAGGACTTGTTTTTAAAATATATAAATAAAGAAATTAGAGTATCAAATAATGTGGTATATAAAAATCAAAATAATCTATTAAAAGCAGATGAAATTGATATAGATATGATTACAAAGACTTCAAAAATTTATATGAAAGATGAAAAGAATAAAGTCAAAGCGGTTATAAAAAATTAAATGGCAATTATAAAAAAGTTTAGAATTAAATCATTTAAAAATATAGATCCATTATTAGAAGTCAAAAATATATCGATATCTTTTGAGAAGAGGAAAATTTTAGATAACATATCATTTAAAATAAACCCTGGGGAAATACTAGGTTTATTGGGACCAAACGGTGCAGGTAAATCAACAATTTTCAATTTGATAACTGGTTTGTTGAAACCAGATTTTGGCAAAATTTTTTTCGGAAACCAAGATGCTACTAATTTTCCGATATATTCAAGAACTAGGAAATTTAAGATAGGCTATGTTCCACAGTATGGTGGTTTTTTTGGGGACCTTACCACTTATCAGAACCTAAAGGCTGTAGCAGAAATACTTATTAAAGACACAAGGGATCAAAATACTCGGATCGAATATTTGATATCAAAATTTGAATTGGATTATTTGAGAAATATAAAAGCGTCTGTATTATCAGGCGGGCAAAAAAAGAAATTAGTCATAGCTATTTCCTTGCTTGGAGATCCTAAAATTCTTCTTTTGGATGAGTGTTTTGCGGCATTAGATGTTCTTACGATTCAAATGTTGCAAAAAATAATTGTAAATTTACAAACAGAAGAAAGAATTGGGATCATCATTTGCGATCATCAAGCAAGAGACTTATTATCTTGTGTTGATGTTGCTATGATATTATCAAATTGTAAAATTATTGCTCAAGGTACTCCAAAAGAATTAGTAAATAATCCCATCGCCCAAAATGCTTATTTTGGAAAATCATTTAAAATAAACTAAATTTATGAGCTCTAAATGCTTGCTGATATCCAAGACAATTAAAAAATTTAATAAGACAATTGAAGTTGATGGAGATAAAAGTATATCAATTAGGTGGTTATTACTTGCGTCACAAGCGATAGGCATTTCAAAAGCTAAAAATTTACTTAGGTCTGAGGATGTATTAAGTGCAATCCAATGTTTAAAAAAATTGGGTGTTCGTATAAACTTTAATAATAATAATTGCGTTTTATATGGTAGAGGAATTAATGGTTTTAAATACAAAAAAAATATTACATTAAATGCAGGTAATTCTGGCACTGTAGGAAGATTAATTTTACCTCTTTTAATTAGATCTCCATATAAAATAAGAATAATTGGTGATAAAAGTTTATCGAAAAGGGACTTTTCAAGAGTAATAAGGCCACTAAATGAAATCGGCGCAAAATTTTATCCAAAGAATAAAAGCAAACTTCCACTTTCAATTATTGGTTCAAATTATTTAAGGCCCATTAATTATTATGAGAAAAGAGGTTCAGCACAATGTAAGACTTGTGTAATGTTAGCCTCTCTTAACACTCCTGGAGAAATGAGAATATTTGCGAAAAAATCAAGAAACCATACAGAACTAATGTTTAAAGAATTAAAAATACCAATACAAATTAAACAAAAAAAAAAATTTAATTTTATTAAAACATCTATGCCAAATAGATTATCCAAGTTTAATTTAAATATACCTGGGGATATAAGTTCTGCTTCTTTTTTTATTGCACTAACTCTTTTGTCTAAAAAATCACAATTAAGATTAAAGAATATTAATTTAAATCCAAGCAGGCTAGGAATTTTAAAAATTTTAAATAAAATGGGTGCGAATATAAAATTAAAAAATATTAAAATTTCAAAAGGTGAAAGATACGGAGATATTTTTGTTAAAAGTAATAAAAAACTTAAAGCTATAAACTGTCCTTCGTCATTAAATAGTAGTGCCATAGATGAGTTTTTAATTATTTTTTTGATAGCCGCAAAGTCAAGAGGTATTTCCTATTTCAAAGACCTTTCGGAGCTAAATAAAAAAGAGAGCCCAAGATTAAAGTTGGGATCCAAAATATTAAATATGATTGGAATTAAAACAAAACTAACTCAAAGCTCAATTAAAATTTATGGTCAACCAAATATAAGCTTATCAAAAAAATATGAAATTAGAAATTATTTAAAGGATCATAGAATTATGGCGATGTGCACAATTGCTGCACTTACATTCGGTGGAAATTGGAAAATTTATGATCCAGAATCCATTAATACCTCCTTTCCATCCTTCCTAAAAATTTTAAATAAAAATTTTAAAATAAAAATATAATGATTAAAAAAAGATTAATTACTGTTGCCATAGATTCTCCTGCTGCAGCAGGTGCAGGCACTCAAGCAAAATTAATTGCAAAACACTATAATCTATTACATCTTGATACTGGAAGAATTTACAGATTGATCGGTAAAATGAAGTTAGATTCGCCAAAAAATTTTAATTTTATTAGGATCAAAAAAAAAATTAAAAATATAAAAATTAATGAATTAAAAAATCAAAGTTTATTATCTGATAAAGTTGCAACCGCGGCGTCTATAATTGCTAAAGAAAAAAAAATTAGATCCTTAGTGCATAAATTTCAACAACAGTGTGCATATTCCCCACCAAAAAAATACTCAGGTTCTGTTCTGGATGGTAGAGACATCACTAGTATTCAAATGAAAGATGCTATGTTCAAATTTTACATCACAGCAAATATTCAGGTAAGAGCTAAGAGAAGATACAAAGAATTAAAAGCTCTAAAAAAAAATATAGGCTTCAAAGAAGTGCTTAAAAGTATTAAAAAACGCGATAAATCAGATAAAAATAGAAAATTTGGACCACTAAAAAAAACTAAAGATTCAATATTGATTAATACTACCAAACTTAGTAGAAAACGTTGCTTTGAAAAAATAAAAGCAATTATGGATAGGAAATTAAAAGCTTAATGGAAATATATAATAACCTAGAAACTAAAGCATCTAAAGAATTTAAAGAACTTCTAAATAGCCAACTCTCAAAAACGAAAGATCTAGCTGAAGGCAAAATAATTGAAGGTAAAATTACAAAAATTACTGAAAAGTTCATATTTCTTTTTATTGAGGGTCTTAAGTCGGAACCTGTAATAGATATTAATGAATTAAAAAGCATGGGATTATCTGAACAAATTAAAATGGGTGGCAAAATATCTGTTTTATTAGAAAGAATTGAGGATAAAAATGGAGAGGTGGTAGTTTCAGCCTCTAAAGCTTTAAAAATTAGAGGATGGGATAAATTAGTTGAAGCATATGAAAAAAATAATCCAATAATGGGAAAAATTACTTCAAAATGCAAAGGTGGAGTCATAGTTGAACACATTGAAACCGGATCATTGATGTTTTGTCCTGGTTCCCAAATTTCTGATAAACCTCTTAAAGATATATCTCATTTAATGAACGAACCTCAAAAATTTGCACTAATAAAACTAGATAAAGTTAGGGGTAATGCATGCGTATCTAGAAGACAAATTATATCTTCAAGCAAAAAGGAGGACAAAGCGAAAATTATAGAAAAGTATAAAGTAGGTGACGTAATTAAAAATGCAATCGTAAAAGGTTACAGTTCATTTGGCTGTTTTTTCGATGTAAATTCTGAACTAGATGTCTTAGTTCATCTTCAAGAAATAAGCTATTCGAGGGTCAATCATCCTGAGGAAATCTTTAATATTGGAGAAAAGCATGACTTATTAGTAATCTCCGTTGATAAAGAAAAACAACAGGTAGGATGCTCAATAAAACAATTATCGCCTGACCCGTTTGAACATATAACAAATTATGAATTGAACAAGAATTATAAAGTCAAGGTAGTTAAACTTATGGACTTTGGCGCATTTTGTGAACTTGAACCAGGATTAACAACATTATTACACTCTAGTGAACTAAGCTGGACAAAGAAAAATCCATCAGCAAAAAAAATGTTTAAAGTTGGAGATGAAATATCATGTGTAATTACAGAAATTAATAAAGAAAAAAGAAGAGTATCGATATCTCATAGATTAACTGAAAAAAATCCATATATAGTTTTGCAGGAAAAATACCCTGTAGACAGCATTGTAAATGGAACAATCACCTCAATAAATGATTACGCAATATATGTTAAGTTAGAGGAATTTGATATTGATGGATTTCTTCACGCTAACGATTTAACATATAATAAAAAACCTGAGGAAGAGCTTAAGAAATATAAAAAAGATCAAAAACTTAAAGTGAAAATTCTTGAAATTAAAGCTGACCAACAGAAAGTTAGGGTGGGTCTGAAACAAACTGAGGAGGACCCGTTTGATTGGTTTAAAGATAAGAAAATAAATGATACAATTACAGTAAAGGTATTGGAAACTGATAGTAAAGGTTTAATGGTCAAACCTGAAGGAAGTAAAGTAGATTTACATATTAAAAAAACTCAAATCGCAATTAATGCATCAGATGCAAGACCTAATAGATTTATAAAAGGTGACAGAATAGATGCGGCTATTCAAGAATTGGACTTAAAAAAACGTAAGGTTGCCTTAAGTATTAAATTACTTGAGGAGCTTCAAAATAAAGAGGCAGTGTCTAAATTTAGTTCTCCATTATCTGGAAAGAATCTACCATTCTCTTCTCTATCTGATAAACTTGAAAAGAAAGATAAAAAAAACAAGAAAGAATAAAATAAATTGGCTATTGTAAAATCAAAGCTGCTTCAAAATATTTATAAAAACTACCCAAATTTTTACAAGAAGGATATTGAGAAGTTTTTTGATATTATTTTAAACGAAATTAAATGGTCCCTTAAAAGAGGTGATAGAGTGGAATTTAGAGGTTTTGGAACCTGGTCTTCAAATATTCAAAAAGCAAGAGTATCTAGAAACCCTAAAACTGGAGAAAATGTTAATACCCCAGAAAAAAAAACAATTAACTTTAAAATGAGTAAAGATTTGTTTAAAAAAATAAATAATGAAGAAGAATAAAATATTTGTTGCTTGCGATACTACAAATATTAGGCAAATTAGACATATAATAAACCATACAAAACATTCAAAAATTAAATTTGGTTATAAATTTGGACTTCAATTTCTAAATTCAAAAAATGGGAGAAACTTTATATCTAAATTAAAAAATAAAATAATTTTTGCTGATTACAAACTTCATGATATACCAAATACTTGTGCTTCAGCAGTAATAGCTGTTAGAGATTTAAATATCAACTATTTAACAATTCATATTAGTTCTGGTCTAAAAGCTCTTAGGGCTGCAAAAAAAGTTTCTGGAAAAGTTAGGCTTGTTGGTGTGAGCATACTTACATCTCTAGACGATAAATCTGTTAGACAAATTGGTTTTAACAAAAAAGTTAATGATTTAGTAAGATACCAAGCAAAATTAGCTTCAAAAGCAAAACTGGACGCAATGGTATGCAGTCCACTTGAAGTTAAAATTGTAAGAAAAATATTTAAAAAAGAAATTATAACACCTGGTATAAGATTTGACTCAAAATTATACGATCAAAAAAGAATAATGAGTCCAAAAGAAGCTTTTCATAATGGAAGCGATTGGTTAGTGGTAGGCAGGCCAATAACAAAAGGCAACATAAAAAAAAATCTAAATAAGTTAAGTGATCATTTAGGACAATGACACTTAAGTGTAAAATATGTGGAGTTTCTGAGTCTAAAATTTTAAATTATATTGTGAATCATAAATATTCACCACAATTTATTGGTTTCATTGTAAATTACCCTAAATCAAGACGTTATGTAGAGTTAGAAAAATTAAAATTATTAATAGATGTTGATAAAAAAAAATCTAAATTCGTGGCAGTTTTAGTTAAACCTAATGATGAAATACTCGAAAATTTAAAAGACCTAAAATTTGATTACTATCAAATCTATGATTGCCCCCCTGAACAAATCAAGTTTATTAAGAATAAATACAATAAAAAAATTATTTCTGCTATTACTGTAAAGACTAAATCTGATGTAGAAAAGTATAGAGAATTTTTATCTTTTTCAGAAATAATATTATTTGACGGATCTGGGTACGAATATTCAATTGGATTCGACCACAATTTGCTAGATGGTATACCTGACAATTTTAATAAAATGATTGCTGGAAACATTCAAATTGATGATATACACGGCTTTAAAAATACTGAATACATAGTTGATATCAGTGGTTCTTTAGAAGATGGAAATGGAAAAAAAGATATGAATAAAATTGATAAGCTTTTAAATAAAGTACATAATATAAATTTATGAAAATACCTCCATTTAAAGAAATTAATGCACCAGATAAATTAGGTTATTGGACTAATAAAAAAACTGGTGAAACATATGGAGGGCAGTACATAAGTCCTCTTTTAATTCCTAATCTTAAAAAAGTTGAGACAGGATTTAAAAAAGCAATGAAAAACAAGAAATTCCTAGCTGACCTTGAAGAACAGCTTGTTAATCATATTGGTATTGTGACACCAATTCTGAGAAGTAAAGAACTTGAGGAAATAGCTGGAGGAGAAAAAAAAATAGGAAAAATTTTTCTTAAAAGAACTGATCTTCATCATGACAGTTCTCATAAACCTGTAAGTGCTTTTAGTTCAGTTTTTTTTGCTAAACATATTCTCAAAGCTAAGAAAATAATTACTGAAACCGGAGCCTCTATGAACGCTAGAGCTGTTGCCTCAGCATGTGCAAAACTAAATCTTTCTTGTGAAGTACACATCGGTGCACTTGATGCGGAAAAGGTTTCCTTAAATAAAGATATAACTGAACTTTACGGTGCAGATATAAAAGTATGTCACGATTCTACAAAGTCGCTTTTGCCAGCGATGGCCGCAGCTCTTCGTAGTTGGCAAGGTGATCCTACCGCAATGTACGTTGTAGGATCTGTATGTGGGCCTCACCCATATCCATTAATGGTTAGAACTTTTGCGAGTATAATTGGTAGAATTGCAAAAAAACAAATGAAAGATCTAATAGGTAAATCACCTTCAACTGTATTTGCAGTATGTGGAGGAGGATCAAATTTATCAGCAATAAGCTATCCTTTTTATAATGAGAAAAGTGTTGATATTTTTGGAATAGAGTCGGCTGGAAAGGGAATTGCATCAGGAGCTCACGCAGCAACAATAACAAGTAAAGCTCCTATTGGGATTTTATTAGGTGCACGATCAAACGTTTTAATGGATGCAGACGGCCAAGTAGACCCTTCTGAAACAGAGGCCAGCGGGCTTGACTTCAGTGGAACAGGACCAGAAATATGTTACATGGCAAGTACAGGCAGAATTAAATTTAGAGCAACAACTGATAAAGAAGCGCAAGAAACTTTTTTAATTATGTGTAAGAAAACAGGTATACTTCCAGCTATTGAAGCATGTTATGTAATACATGCTGCAATTAAAGAGATAAAAAGAAGAAAAAACCCAAAAGAAAATCATTTAATTCACCTTTGCGGATCTGGTGAGTCTAATGTTGGAAGAATGCTAAAATATAAACGAAATAATGAATAAAACTTTTGAAAAAATATTTGCGAAAGCAAAGTCAGAAAATAGGTCTTGTTTTGTTGCTTTTGTTACAGGTATGGATCCAGACTATGAAAGCTCTAAACAAATTTTGATAGAATTATCAAAATACTGTGACTGTATTGAAGTAGGAGTAAGTTTCAATACAAGCACATCAGATTCATCCATTATTATGGGTGCTAATGACCGTGCGATCAAATCTGGGGCTAAAACTGAAAAAATTTTTAAACTCATTAAACAAGTTAAAAAAAATATTGAAAGTGATACTGCATTTGTGACTATGGGATATTTGAATCAGATTCATGTATACGGAATTGATAGATATATAAATGATTGTAAAAAAAGTGGTGTTGATGGATGTATAGTGGTTGATAGCAACAATGAGGCACCTGAGGATGATAAAATTTTTAAAGGACTCACTAATAATAATATGGCTTTTATAAAATTAATTGCTCCAACAAATGATAGTAATTATATAAAACAAAGTTTGAAAAAGAGTTTATCTTGGTTGTACATTGTTTCTTACGCTGGAGTAACAGGATCAAAAAAGGTAAATATAAACAATGTTAAAAAATTGACCAAATTGATAAGGAAACAATCAAAAATTCCTATAGGAGTTGGTTTTGGCATTAAAAATTATAATGATGTTAAAAATGTTTCAAAACTTGCAGATCTAGTCGTATGTGGTAGCTCGATTGTAGAGAAAATTAAAGAAGGAAACAAAAAAGGATTAACTAATCAAAATTTAGCCCAATTTGTTGGTAAATATGTTAGAAGGCTATCAGAAGGAGTAAAAAATTGAATTGGATAAAAAAAACTCTCCGAATTGGTGAAAAAATAAAAAGACTTATCAATAAGCACAGACCTACCAAAGAAGAGATGGAAAAAAGTGATTGGACATCATGTTGTAAAGGTCCAATATTAAAAAAAGATTTAGAAGATAATTTATGGTGTTGTAATTTATGTGGTAAACATCATCGAATCAGCTCACGCCAGAGGTTTGATGTTCTCTTTTCAAAAAATAATTATGAAATTATTCAGACCCCAATTCCAATCGATGACCCAATTTCTTGGAAAGATACAAAACCTTATACAAAAAGATTAAAAGATGCCCGAAAGAAAAATGATCAAGAGTGTGGTGTGTTGGTCGCGAAAGGAAAAATAAATAATATTGAATTAGTTTGTGCAGCTATGAATTTTAATTTTATTGGTGGTTCAATGGGTACTGCTGAAGGAGAAGCAATTATATCTGGTATACAGCACTCAATTGATAATTCACTTCCATTTGTAATTTTTACCTCAACAGGAGGAGCCAGGATGATGGAGTCAGGTTTAAGCCTTGTCCAAATGACAAGAACAGTATTGGCAGTAAATGAGCTTAAAAATAAAAAATTGCCTTATATTGTATGTATGTGCTCACCCACGAGTGGTGGGGTCACTGCTTCATTTGCAATGTTGGGCGATATTCAAATTGCGGAGCCTGGAGCAGAAATCATTTTTGCCGGGCGTCGTGTTATAGAATCTACAATTAAGCAGGAATTGCCGGAAAATTTCCAAACTGCAGAACATACAATGAAATGTGGATTTGTTGATACTATAATAGCTAGAAAAGATTTACCTGAAAAAATAGGAATACTATTATCAATATTGCTTAACAAAAATTCTGGGGTAAATTCTACTTCAGAAAATGAAACTTCAGAAAATACTCAGCAACCTTCAAAAGTTGCATCCTAAAGAGATTGATCTTAGCTTAGATCGTATAAAAAAACTCTGCGAAAAATTAGGGAATCCCCAGAACGATATAAAATGTATTCAGGTTTGTGGAACCAACGGAAAGGGAAGCACAATTTCTTTTTTACATTCGATACTTAAGGAGGCTAAAATGAAGTGTAATGTTTATACCTCGCCTCACGTAAGATCAATTAATGAAAGATTTATTTATAATAATGAAATTATAAGTGATTATCAGCTTGCAGATTTATTAAGCGAAGTTGAGAATATTAATGACGGCCAACCTCTTACATATTTTGAGGCTCTAACAGCAGCTTTCTTTTACGGATGTCGAAAATTTAAAGATAATATAGTTCTTGCAGAATTTGGTCTTTTTGGAAGGGGAGATGCGGTTAATATTTTAAACAAAAATCTTTGTAATATTGTGACATCAATTAGCGAAGACCACCTAGACTGGTTGCCTGCAAATGAAAGAAATTTAGAAAGAATTATTTTTGAAAAGACTTCGTTTTTACTTGATTCGAATATAATAGTTGCAAAACAATCATCTAGAGAAATTATTGAATGTATTAAAAAAAATATTTCAAAAAATAAAGCTAATAAATATTTTTTTAACGAAGACTATAATTTTATTATTAAAGAAAACGATTTTTTTTATTACGAGGATAAATATGGAAGTTTAAAAATACCAAAACCAAGCATGAAAGGTCAATTTCAATTAGAAAATGCATCTACAGCAATTGCATCGTTGCGAATTTTGGAAAATTTAAATATCAAAGATAAACATATAATAAATGGTGTTAAAAAAGCCTATAATTCTGCTAGGCTTGAGGAAATTAAATCTGGCAAGCTGAAAAATTTAGTAAGAGATAATACTCTAATTGTTGATTCTTCTCATAACCCTGGTGGATCTAAATCTTTAAATGAGTATCTTAATACCTTAAATTGCAATAAACACCTTATTATTGGAATGATGGGGAACAAAGATCATGAAAAGTTCATAAGTTATTTTAAAAATATTTCATCTTTGACTGTGATTGACATACCCAATCAAGTAAATGCAATAAGTGGAAAAAAATTAAAAGAAAAGTTTAAAAATTTTTCAAATTTAAGTTTTAGTGAAAACATTGAGCAAGCTTTAAAAAATTTACAGTTAAAACAAAATGACATTGTTATAATAACTGGGTCTATTTATTTAACTGGAGAAGTTTTAAATTTAAATTAATCTTCAGATTTAAAAAATGCTTTAAGGTCAGCCTCACTTGATGCACCAACTTTTCTAGAAATTTCTTGACCTTTACGATATTTAACAAGGGTGGGCACACCTCTAATATTTGCAGAAGTGCTTGTGTTTAAATTATTATCTACATCGCAATAATAAAAATTTATATGTTTAAACTCATCGCTTTCAGCTAAGGACTTTAAAGTCGGCAACTGCTGCTTGCATGGGCCACACCAACTTGCGCTGTAATTAATTATTGTTAAATCTTCTTTAACAATCTTTTCATTAAAGTCTGTATCATTCATATCTTTAAGCATATTATTTTTTATTAATAATTAATTATAAAGTCAACTAGGCATTTTCATATTTTTGTTGAACTGACATAACATAATTGTTGATAGACTCTAAAGTTTTAAGTGCTTCTGCATCATTTTCATTATCATACTGATCTCTAAGTGTATCAATTTCTGAAAAACACATGTTAACCGTCCACCATCTTTCTTTTTTTTCACTCAAAATCCTTTTGGCTATTCCTCTTTTTACTGAGTTAAAAATATCTTTTGGCAAGACGTCAGGCGCTTCTTGATAAATAATTTTCTTTCCAAAAGACCTCATTCTTTCATCATCAAATTTATCAAGTAACTTAAGTTTATCTTTCCATTTCGCGCTGTGCCATGCAGGAAATAAAGAAGTGTCTTTGTTTGACGTAAATTTTGTATAAATGCTTTCTTCAGCATAAATATCTTCTTGAGATTTTGACTGTTCCTTTTCCTCTGCATTTTCTCTTAGTGCGGTAAGTATATTTTGAGAAAATTTTTCATTACCTCTTATCAGATCTGCTCTTTTTTTTAACAAATCAAGAGGAATAGTTCTATATGGATCATGCTTAATACCTTCTTCAGCATCTAAAATTACACTAGCTTTGTTTGATCGAATTGTTCTCAAAAATTTTGGTGATTTTTTCATCTCAACTTTAAGCTCGTTTATTGACATGTTAAGTAATGGAACAGGATTAGACTTAAGGTCTACTGCTTGTCCCCATTGATAAACTGGATGAATACAATATTTAGGATGCAAAGGAGCGCAGAGGTGAAACTTGTTCTTTCCATAATAATATTCTACCAAAGTTATCATTTTTTCTTTTTTAATAATAGTCTCGGTGTCAGCTTTGCTGTAAGTTCTTAAAATTTGCGACCAAAGATCTGGTTTAATTTTTTCTTTAATAAGTTTGAGTATTTTGTAAGTATTTATCGCATCAAATTGAGCTTGATGAGATCCTGATACATCAAACCCCTGTAGCCTACTAAGGGACTCAAGCTTCATGCTAACATTGCCTTTTTCATTTAATTCTGTTTTTAATATTTTTGGATCTACGCCGTATGCTGCTCTTACGATATTCAAAGCATCATGTCGTTTATTTGGAGAGGCGTTGGTAATATAAGGATATCTTAGATTTCTAAAAAAAGATTTCCTGACCATCTCACAATCGAAATTTATGTTAGAGTAGCCCATGAAACAAGCAGGAGACCATTTTTTAAAAATTTTCTCAACTTGATCAAGTAACATATAATTTGAAAGATTGGACTTTGTTAGTTGCTCAATTGTTGTTCCATTTACCAACAAAGCTTTAGCTTGTGGAATTTCTCCCTCTGGTATCCTTCCCCTTAGATTAAATCTATCAATTTCTTTGAAGTTTTCGTCAATCAGAACTCCACCTATCTCAATTATGGAACTCCACTCCGTTATAGCCCCTGTGCTCTCTATATCATATATAGCTATCTTCATAATATTTTTTCTAGAAGTTCGTATGAAATTTAGGATTTATAAAAAGATTTAACTTTTTGCATCTAAACAAGTAGCTTCTAGTTAATTATTTTTAATATACTTTTATTAAAAGTAAGTCAAGAAATATTGCTCATTTCGTAAAATTTTTTAACTCTACCTAAAAATAAATTTTGATACATTTCTAATTCTGCTCCTTCTATTTTAAATTCTTGAAACAGATTATCCACTGTGCACAATAAAATTATTCCTGCTTTCATCTTTGTTCCATGTACAACATCGTGAGCCAAAGTATAAGCACCAAGTTGTAAAAAGTAATCCTGAATGTAATCTGATTTCTTTGGTTTGTTACTTTGCTTAAAATCTATGCACACATCCTGACCCATAAATTTTCCAATTAAATCTGCTGTACCAGCATATTTTTCAGGATAAAAAACGGTTTCCTCAATGCCGTAAATTTCCTCTAATTTTCCCTTAATACCTTTTTCAATTATTTCTTTTGCCATAATTTTATATTGCTCATTGCTTTCGAAAAAACTTTCATTCACTCTGCCCTTTAAATAATCTTCAATAAATAAATGCATAGAAGAACCTCTAGAGGATGCCTCGGTTTTTATTCTATTTGCCTCTTTGTAGCCTACACGCTGCTTCCACAATTCGAGTGATGCTTTATCCTCTTTTGACTTAGTGAGCGAAAGTATAGATGTTACGCTTGGAAGCTTTTTATCACCGAATAAGTACTTTCTAAAACCACCTTCATTTGAACGAGAAGATTTAGGATAATTAAACTTGTTATTCCACTTCATCACAATGCTTATATTGTTTATTTATCTTAAAATGAAATTAAATTTTAATATAATTGTATAATATGAGATAATATTGAATATTAATGGAATTAATAATTAAATTTTTTGTTCTCATAAGTTTAGCTTTAGCTATATATGTAATTATACGTAACTTTGATGTTATTAAAATAATAATGATATATCTTAAGGACTTATTACTTGGAAAATAGCTTAATAAGGCTTTGTAGGCCCTTTTTATTTTTAGATTTTTTTGAACTAAGTAAACAAGCCTGGGATTTTAATATTACTCCATCATTTAATATTCTAAGATTATTTTGTTTAAGTGTTGCACCTGTACTCGTTATGTCGCATATCAGCTGAGCTGTGTTCATAGCACACATCAATTCTGTACTGCCTAAAGATTTTGCTATTGTAAAGTTAGTTACACCTCTTGAATATAGAAATTCTCTTGTAAGATTTGGATATTTAGTACCAATTTTCAATAAAGATTTATTCTTTTTTTTATATTCTTCTGCAACTTCATCTAAGTCTAATGTTGTAAACAAATCTATAAATTCATTTCTGCAAGCAAGAATTAATGTTGCATAGCCAAAATTAAGTTTCTTTTCTAATTTGATATTTTTTTGAATATTAATTTCAGACTCTTTTAAAAGATCTAATCCACTGATCCCAATATCTAAATTTCCAATATTTAATTGTTCCAAGACTTCCCTTGCATGTAGAAATAATATTAAAATATCAGGTCTACCTTTAACTTTACCAATTAATTCCCTTTCACCCCGATCGAAGAAAATTTTAAGTTTCTTTTTAGCTAATATTTTTTCAGATTGTTCTTTCAATCTTCCTTTAGCCACAATTCCTATAGAAATTATTTCTTTACTCATAAACTCCAAGATTAACCGCACAACCAACTGCTGGTATTTTTTTCGAAAGCCAAGAATTTTTGACGTTAAATCATTAAATCTTCCCCCTGATATAAAGGTCTTTTGCTTATTTTTAATTTTAATATCAATTGAAAATATAAATGAGCTGTAATACTCAACTTCTCTTCCTCTTCCATTGCTTGTAGAGAATTCAAACTTTAAATTTTTTTGTTTAAAATTTATTACTGGAAAGAATTCTTTACCGACTAAAATATTCAAATTATATTTTTTATAAAATTTATTTAGTATTTCTGAAGCATTTTTAAGAGGACATTTGATCCTTAGAAATTCTTTAATAATTTTACAACTTTGTTTACCTGTTTTAGTTATCCGAGGGTCATTAATTTTTTTTTCATACCTTTCAAGTATTTCCTTATAACTTCTTCCAGCTATTATTTTATTTGGGTTATCTTTTTTCATTTTAAGATAAGTCTTATGATCCCTTGAGACCACGAATGTATCTATATCTAAATTGCTCTCAAGTCGTTTAAGTAACTCTGAAAAATATTTTCTATTCCAATAAAATTTAATTAATCTTTTTTTCCATCTTTCAGGTATTGAAAGTTTTTGGATCAATAATTCAAATAATTTAAAGTTACCTATTTTAACTTTTGCACTTTTAATTTGAAAGTTTTGTAAAATTTTTATAGATGTATCTATAATTTCTTTATCATCTCTATTTTCATTTTGAGATGAGAAAATCTCCAATCCTAATTGTCTGATAACAACTTTATTTTTATTGTAGGATTTTCTAAATGCACTTCCTGTATAAAAAACTTTTTCTTTTGTTTTTTTTTTGCTTTGCGCGTATTTTAAAATACTTGAAATTGATAGATCGGGTATTAATGTAAGTTCCTGTGCATCTGAATTATAAAAAGAAAATAAATATTTTCTAAAATTTTCTCCTGACCTTTGTAATATAAATTTAGATTCTAAAACTGGATCTATTTCTATTTTCTTAAACCCTTTTGTTTTCAAGGTTTTAATAATTTTATTATAATTTTGAGATTTCATTAATAAGATCTTTTCTATTAATCAATAATTGATCATTTTGTTTTGAAGAGTTAAGTTTTTTTATGGTTAGTTTTTCATCCTTAAATTCATTTTCTCCACAAATTATTGCAAGTTCTAGTTTTTTTCTATCTGCATACTGAAGTTGTTTTTTTAAATTTTTGTTTTGATCCAAATATATTTCTGAGGGAATATTATTTTCTCTTAATTCATTTAATATCTCATAATATTTTTGAATATAGCTTTTATCTAAAATACAAACTAAAATAGGTTTGTTTCTATTTAATTTAATTTGACCTATTTGTTTTACAGCATAAAGTAATCTATCTATTCCAATAGACATGCCAGTACCTTTGTAGTCCGCACCCTTAAACCTTGCAATTAGGTTATCATAACGGCCCCCAGATGCGACGCTCCCGATATTTATTTCTTTACCTTTTGCATTTGTAACTTTGAAATTAAGGTTTGTTTCAACTAAGTACCCTGTGTAATAACTAAGTCCTCTAGTTTTAGTAACATCAATTTTTACAGAGTCTTGATTTTTTCCATATGACAATACTTCAAGCAATTCTTCTAACTCATTTATTCCTTGTAAAGATAACGGATTTTTTAGATTAGTCTTTAAATCATTAATTCCTTTTAAATTTAGAAAATTAATTATCTCTGATGTTTGATTATCTGAAAGCTCACACCCTTTAGTGAAAGCTCCTGACTGATCTTTTCTACCTTTTTTTAATAATTCTTCTACACCATTTGTTCCTAGTCTATCTAACTTATCAATTGATTTGAGTACTCTATATTGTTTGTCCTCTTTAATTTTTAGTTCATTAATTAAACCTTGTAGAATTTTTTTATTTGAAACATTTATTGTAAACTGGTCTGTGGATAGACCAATTTTTTTAAAAGACTCTCCAATTATATTGCATATTTCTGCATCTGCTTGCGATGGACTTGCATCACCAATTATATCTGCATCAAGTTGACCGAAGGCACGATACCTTGCAGAATCTGATTTTTCTTGTCTAAACACATTACCGTAAGCAAATCTTTTAAATGGAAAAACTAAATCTCTGAAATTCTCTGCACAGAAACGTGCAAGTGGAGCACTTAAATCATATCTTAAGGTTAAAGATTCTTTTTCATTTGCAAATGAAAATACATCGCTCATAGGGTTACTTTCATCTTCTGCTAAAAATGAACCTATATTTTCACTTTTTTCAAATTCAGGTGTTTCCAGTTGCTCAAAACTATAATTAATAAATACACCTTTAATAGTATCTACTAATTTATTTTTAATGTTTAGTTCCTCACCCCAACGATCTTTAAAACCTTTTGGGAGAGAAGCTTGAAGTTTTTTTTCTTTATTCATTATTTGGCATACTCGGGGGCGGCCACGATCCGCCAACCTCCGGCTCCACAAGCCGTTGCTCTGCCAATTGAGCTACCCGAGCTTCCTTCTATTGTTTTATACTAATTGTGGATAAAATTAAATTTATAAAATGATTAAATCGCTAGCTTGCAGCCAGCATGAAAATGATGTCTGTGTGTTTTTGCAATTATAAAAATCATTTTAGTCATATTTGAGTTGTTTAACTGAAAAAAATTAAAATGCAACATTTAATTGTATAGGGATATGGAAATTAACCATTCATCCCTATAACAATTTTTGATTTTTAAAAATTAAGATTTCTTTTGAAGCTTAACAGCACTTGGTCCTTTTGGACCATCCTCAATTTCGAAGGACAATTCATCTCCCTCATTTAGAAATCGAAGATTTGATTCTCTGACAGCCGATGCATGTACAAAAACATCCTTCTCCGAATCATCACGCTCGATGAAGCCATAACCTTTTTTTCCGTTGAACCATTTTACTTTACCAGTTAGTGTACTCATACTTTTTTACTCTTTCTTCTTATTGTTTACTTATAGCTAAATTAGCTGAAGCTTAATTATTAGATTTTAAAATCTATTGCAAGTGTTTAATTTTTTATTTTAAAAATGGAACCCCCTCAAATCGAATGAGGTCCTAACGCTTTTCAGGCGTTCGTGCGCACCAGCTACACCAGGGTTCCATATTTAAAATCTAAAAGTAATCCTTCCAAGTTGAAGATTATATGGTGAAATTTCTATTTTGACTTTATCTCCAAGAAGACAGCGTATCCTGTTCTTACGCAACCTGCCACTAGCATGTGCTAAAACTGTATGTCCGTTCTCGAGCTTCACCCTAAATTGCGCATTCTTTAACAACTCAATTATTTCTCCGGAAAACTCTAGCGTCTCCTCTTTTGTCAGTTTTAATTTCTCCTTTTTATTCTAGATTTTATACTCTGAGTATGACCATTTAATTGTTCAAACTCGGATAAGGTAATAGCAGGATTTGCGATTTTTTCTACCCCTAATTTACTCAAAGTAACAATTGATATTTTTTTAATAAATTCATTTAAATTTAAACCTGAGCTAAATTTTGATGACCCAGCGGTTGGCAGCACGTGATTAGTTCCAACTGTATAATCTGATGCGCTCATAGGCGTATTTGGTCCATTGCAAATACTTCCAGCATTTTTAATCTTATTTTCGTATTTTTTAAAATTTTTTACATTGAGCTCAAGATGTTCTGGGGCTATTTCATTTATTGTTTCAATTATCTGTTTATCGTTCTGCACTAGAACAAATAAACCATTTTTTTTTAATGACTTTGAGGCTATTTTTTTTCTTGGTAGATTAGATAAAATTTTTTTTACTTCTTTAAGAACTTTTTTTGTCAAATTTTTATCTTTAGTGACTAATATACATTGGCTATCCGGGTCGTGTTCCGCTTGGGAGACTAAGGATGATGCGACTTGAAATAAATTCGAATTTTTATCGGCAAGAACACATATTTCGGATGCTCCAGCATACATTGTTTCTGTTCCCAAGATCTTTCCAGATAATTGCCTTTTGGCCTCTGCTACATACTTGTTGCCTGGTCCAACAACTTTATTTACCTTTTGAATAAATGCTAAACTTGCAATCGCTTGCGCTCCACCCATTGATAAAATTTCTTTGATGCCCAATTTTTTTGCAGCATAAAGAACCGCGGGATTTAATTTATTATTTATTTTTGGAGTCGCTATCACTATTCTTCTTACACCTGAAATTTTAGCAGGAATACAATTCATTAATAGGGTTGAGGGTAAGTTACCAGGTACATATACTCCAACCGAATCTATTGGAACAGACTTATATTCTAATTTATTTTTATATTTATCTATAAGTTTTATCTTCTTAAAACTTTTGACTTGAAGCTTATGAAATTTAAAAATTCTTTCATAAGCATAATCAATTGCTTTTTTTACATCCTTGTCTAAATATTTAATTGAATTAATGATTTTTTTTTTGGAAAGCTTAATTTCAATATTTTTTGAATATT
>CACMXM010000009.1 GCA_902617645.1 uncultured Pelagibacteraceae bacterium
TATTGAAGCTACGAACAGACCAGCTTTAATTTTAGCTCCAAATAAAACTCTTGCAGCGCAGCTTTATGGTGAAATGAAAACTTTTTTTCCTGACAATGCAGTGGAATATTTTGTTTCCTATTATGATTATTACACACCTGAGGCTTACGTTCCTCGTTCCGATACTTATATCGAGAAAGAAGCATCAATAAACGAACAAATTGATAGAATGAGACACTCTGCAACAAGATCTCTATTAGAAAGAGATGATGTTTTAATAGTTGCAAGTGTATCATGTATTTATGGATTAGGCTCTGTCGAAGCATATAGTAAGATGACACTTACTCTTCAAAAAAATTATGATTATAATCGAGAACAAATTATAAAATCTTTAATAAGTTTGCAGTATAAAAGAAATGATCAAAATTTTCATAGAGGAACCTTTAGAGCAAGAGGAGAATATTTAGAAATATTCCCCTCTCATCTTGAGGATAGAGCATGGAGATTAAGTTTATTCGGAGATAAGTTAGAAAAAATTGAAGAATTTGATCCATTAACTGGTGATCAAGTAAGAGAGCTTAGTTTAATAAAAGTTTACGCAAATAGCCATTATATTACCCCAAAGCCAACTGTAGAACAGGCAATAATAAATATTAGAAAAGAATTAGAAATAACTCTTAAAAAACATAAAGAGGAAAACAAACTTTTAGAAGCACAAAGATTGGAAGAAAGAACTAAATTTGACTTAGAGATGATTGAGGCGACAGGAACATGTGCTGGAATAGAAAATTACTCAAGATTTTTATCTGGAAGAAAACCAGGTGAACCACCACCAACATTATTTGAATATTTTCCAGATAATACTTTAATTTTTGTAGACGAGTCCCATGTCACAGTTCCGCAATTAAATGGAATGTTCAAAGGAGATAGATCAAGAAAAAGCACACTCGCAGAGTATGGTTTCAGATTACCATCTTGTATGGATAATAGACCGCTAAAATTTGAGGAGTGGGATTTAATGAGAACACAAACAGTATTTGTTTCTGCAACTCCTGGTCCATGGGAACTAGAACAAACTAAAGGAAAATTTATTGATCAAGTTATTAGACCAACCGGTCTAATTGATCCTGAAGTTGAAATAAGACCAGCTAAAAATCAAGTTGATGACTTAATGCATGAATGTAAAAAAGTTATAGAAAAAAACCATCGTGTTCTAGTCACAACTTTGACCAAAAAAATGGCTGAGGATCTTACAGAATACTTACATGAAAATGGGATTAAAGTAAGATATCTTCACTCTGATATAGATACACTTGAAAGAATAGAAATTATGAGAGATTTAAGAATGGGTGTGTTTGATGTATTAGTTGGAATAAATCTTTTAAGAGAAGGATTAGACATACCTGAGTGTGCCTTAGTTGGTATTCTTGATGCTGACAAAGAAGGATTCTTAAGGTCAGAGACATCACTTATCCAAACTATTGGAAGAGCTGCTAGAAATGTTGAAGGAAAAGTAATTCTTTATGCAGATAAAGAAACTAAAAGTATCAAAAAAGCAATTAAAGAAACAGATAGACGAAGAGAAATTCAATTAGAGTATAACAAAAAGAACAAGATTGATGCTAGATCAGTCAAAAAGGAAATAAGTGATATTTTAGAAAGCGTATATGAAAAAGATTATGTAAAAATTAGTGAAGGATCAAATATAGGCGGGAACCTTAAAAAACATTTGAAAGGCCTAAATAAAAAAATGAAAGAAGCAGCTTCTAACTTGGAATTTGAAGAAGCTGCAAAAATAAGGGATGAAATTAGAAAACTTGAAACAACGGAATTAGAAATTACATTAAATCCAAAGATAAGACAGTACGATGTAAAAAATAAACTCTATCCAAAAGGACGTTCTACAATGGGAATGCCTGGTACAAAAGTAACGAAAAAAAGGGACAAAAAATGGAAGCACAAAAGATAATTATTACAGGAGGAGCAACAAGAATTGGAGCTGCAATAGCTGAGAGTTTATCAGGTTTTAACAAAGAAATAGTTATTCAATTTAATAAATCAAAAAAAAGTGCTGAAAATCTTAAAAAAAAATTAACACTAAATGGTACTAAAGTATATCTGATTAAAGCAGATCTAAGTAAAGACAAAGATGTTCAAAAAATAGTTAAATTTGCAAAAACAAAACTTAAATATTTCGATTGCCTAATTAACAATGCTTCACTATTTGAAAACGATAAATTGGAAAATTTTTCCTCAGATAGCTGGGAAAATCATATTTCTACAAACTTAAAAGCGCCAGCAATGCTCTCAAAAGGTTTTTCAAAGAATGTGCGAGGAAAAATAACAATATAATAAATATAATCGACCAAAGAGTGTTTAAACTCACACCTTTTTTTTTCTCATACACTTTAAGTAAAACTGGATTATATACATTGACAAAAACAAGTGCTATGAGCCTTGCTCCAAATATAAGAGTTAACGGTATAGCGCCTGGCCCAACTTTAAAGAATAAAAGACAATCAGAAAAACATTTCAAAAAACAGTATTTAGCAACACCTTTAAGAAGACAGGTTGAGGTTGAACAGGTTTGTAATGCAGTTGACTTTTTTATAAAAAATAAGTCTATTACTGGGCAAGTAATAGCTTTAGACAGTGGTCAAAGTTTAAACTGGCAAACGCCAGATATTATGCAAGGTAAGGAATGAAAAAAAATAATTTAAAAATTATTAAACTTCAAAAGTCTCTATTCAATTATGAAAAAAAAGTAATAATTAATGAATTAATACTAAATCTCACGCTTGGATATTATGATTTTGAGAAAGAAAAACCTCAAAAAGTAAAATTTAGCTTAGAGGCAAATTATAAAGACAAGAAACCCACTAATGATAGAGATTTAAAGTCTATAGTTAATTATGACAAACTTGTAAGATTAATAAAAAAACTAACCAAAAATAAACATTATAATTTTTTGGAGACTTTAGCAGAGGATGTATTTGACGAATTATTTAAAGATAAAAGAATTGATAAAATTTCACTTCAAATTGAAAAGCTTGAAATCATGAAAGATTGTACTTCCGTAGGAATTCAAATTTCAAAAAAAAGAAGTCATGAAAAACCTTGAAATCGGAAAAGATGCTATAAAAAAGGAGCTTCCTGTAATTCCTAAATTGCCTGGAATTTATAGAATGTTAAATGAAAAAAATGAAATTCTATATGTGGGTAAAGCCAAAAATCTTCCTAACAGATTAAAATCTTACGTTTCTGAAAAAAATCATATTATTAGAACTGAGAGAATGCTTTCTCAGACAAGGAAAATTGAAATAACAACAACCTCGAACGAAAGTGAGGCGCTACTATTAGAAGCAAATTTAATTAAAAAACATAAACCAAGATTTAATATTCTTCTAAGAGACGATAAATCATTTCCATTTATTTATATTGGCAACAAAGATAAGTGGCCACAAATTACAAAACACAGAGGAAAGAAAACTAAAAATGGTTTTTATTTTGGACCATTTGCATCAGCAGGTTCTGCAAACTGGACAATTAAAATGATACAAAAAATTTTCCAATTAAGAGTTTGTGATGACACAGTTTTTAAAAAAAGAGAGAGACCTTGTATTTTGTATCAGATTAAAAGATGCTCGGGGCCATGTGTTGGTTATATTGAAAAAGATGAATATTCAAAAACTGTTGATGATGCAATTGAGTTTGTATCTGGAAAATCTAGGAAAATACAAAAAAGTCTTTCTGACCAAATGGAGAAGGCAAGTGAGGATTTGGATTTCGAAAAAGCAGGAATATTAAGGGATAGAATTAAATCGCTAAATATTATTCAATCATCACAAAGAGTGAATGAAGCTAACTTAATTGAAGCAGATGTAATTGCAGGTTTTAAAGAGTCTGGTAAGACATGTATCCAGGTATTTTTTTATAGGTCAAAACAAAATTGGGGCAATCAAGCTTTTTTCCCAAAACATGATCCAGACGATAAATTAGAGGATATTTTAAACTCTTTTATTGCACAGTTTTATGAAAATAAAAATGCACCTCAAAATTTAATTTTAAGTCATCAAATTAAAGAAAAAGAATTATTGGAAAAAACTTTTTCAAAAAAAGAGAATAAAAATGTTTCTATTTCAATTGCTAAGAAGGGTTCAAAATTGAAAATTGTAGAGCTAGCTATCAAAAATGCTAAAGATAGTTTGAGACGTAAAATTTATGAAAGTCAGAATAATAAAAACTTCTTTGAGGAAATTTCACAAAAATTCAATTTAGAGTCTAATATAAGTTTAATCGAAGTCTATGATAATAGTCACATGCAAGGCACGAATAGTGTTGGTGCATTAATTACTTATGGAGAAGACGGTTTTATTAAAAAAAGATATAGAAAATTTAATATTAAAGTTCAAAAAAATGAGCAGGACGATTACGGAATGATTAAAGAAGTCTTGACCAGAAGATTTAAAAGGGCAATGCAAGAAAAAGATAATTATCTATCATTCCCTGATTTAGTTTTAATTGATGGAGGAAAAGGTCAGTATTCTAGCGCAAGAGAGACGCTGAATGAATTAGGATTATATGACATTCCGGTTGTCGCAATAGCAAAAGGTAAATTTAGAAATAGTGGAAATGAGACTTTTTTTCATAATGGAAAGGAATTCAAGTTCGAAAAAAATGAACCAACCTTATTTTTTTTACAAAGAATAAGAGATGAAGCACATAGATTTGCGGTAAGCGCCCATAGAGTCAGAAGAAAAAAAGGTTTAAGCAAATCTCTTTTAGATCAAATAGAGGGAATTGGATCAATAAGAAAAAGAGCGTTATTGAACCATTTTGGCTCAGCTAGAGCAGTAGAATCTGCAAGTCTTGATGAGATTAAATCTGTGGATGGTGTTGAAGAAAAAGTTGCAACAAAAATATATAATTTTTTTCACGAATGAAAATAAAAATTCCAAATTATTTGACTATTGGAAGAATAATCATTGTTCCTATTTTTGTTTTTACCTTTTATCTTCCTGGTTTTTATGGTGATGTTTTACCATTTGCATTATTTGTAATAGCATCATTTACAGACTTTTTAGACGGTTTACTTGCTAGAATGTTTAAAGAAGAATCAAAACTTGGAGAGTTATTAGACCCAATAGCAGATAAAATCATTGTTGCAACGGCTTTAATTCTTCTTGTTATGGATGAAACTATTAAAAATTATGAGGTGATAGCTGCAATTATTATTTTAACCAGAGAAATTTTAATATCAGGTTTGAGAGAGTTTTTGGCAAAAGGAAAAATTAATTTACCTGTTTCGAATTTATCAAAATATAAAACATTTTTACAGATGCTCTCAATTTCGCTTCTCCTAACTGGTGAAACAGGAAATAAAATTATGAATTTTCAGGACTACAATGCTCAAACGATCGGTATTATTTTGCTTTGGCTATCAGCATTTATAACTTTATATACAGCTTACGACTATTTAAGGAAAGGTATCGATCACGCAATTTCTGAGGATAGTAAGAATTAAGCAGCTTTTTTTTTTCTTACGAGAGCTTCATAATTTGAAGATAATTCTAAAATTATTTCGCAAACTTTGTAATTATTTTTGTCTATTTGAGATACTGGGGTTACTTCAGCAGCAGTCCCTGTCAAAAAACAACCTTCAAAATCTGAAAGTTCATTCGGAGATATTTTTCTTTCGTGCACTTTAATACTTTTTGATTTTGCGATATCAATTACTGTACGTCTAGTTATCCCATCAAGAAAAGAGTCTGGAATTGGAGTATGAAATTCATTATTTTTATCTTTAAAAAAAATATTTGCGCCAGTCGCCTCCGCAATGTTTCCTTGATGATCTAACATTAAAGAATCTGTAAAACCTAATCTTTCAGCTTCATGCTTGGAAAGAGTGCAAATCATATAAAGCCCTGAGGCTTTGGTATCCCAAGGCACAGAGTCTGGAGCTGGTCGTTTCCATTTTGAAATATTTAATTTTATCCCTTCAGTTTTTAATTTTGGATCAAAGTAAGTTCCCCACTCCCAGCTTGCGATTGCAACATGTGTTTTTGTTTTTTGTGCAGAAATTGCCATCATCTCACTCCCTCTCCACGCAAAAGGTCTTATATATCCATTTTGTACTTTCTGAGCTGCAACTGTTTTTTTTGTTGCGTTATTTATTTCATCTTGAGTAAAAGGCAATTCCATCCCCATCCTTTTTGCTGAATAGAAAAATCTTTCTGTATGCTCCTCAAGTTTAAATATTTCTCCATCATAAACTCTGAGCCCTTCAAATATACAACTGGCATAATGTAGACCGTGGCTTAAAACGTGAAGTTTCACATTTTGCCATTCAATAAGCTCATTATTGTACCAAATTTTTCCTTCTCTTTTATCAAACGGTATCATTAGATTTTATTTTCCAAAAAAATATCTTTGTATATATAATATGTCAATATAACTTACCAATATGAAAGATCTTTTGTACTTAAAAGACGAACATTTAAAAGAGTTTATTGAAAAATTATTCATTGGTTACAGAGAGTCCTTTGGAGATGCCAAAAAGACGCTTGATAAGTATTCTTTAGGAGTAGCACACCATAAAGTTATTCATATTATCTCTATCCACGAAGGTATTACCATTTCTAATCTTTTAAAAAAATTAAAAGTGACTAAACAAAGTTTAAATAGAATTCTAAATGATTTAGTAAAATTTAATATTATTTCTTTTGTCAAGGATGAAAAGGATTCAAGAATGAAACATGTTCATTTGACAAAAAAAGGTGAGGAAGTTTTTAATGAAATTTTTAATTCACAGAAAAAAAGAATTTATAATGCTTTAATTAATTCTTCTTCCCTAGAAGTAAATCATTTTAAAAATGTACTAAAAAAAATAATCAATGAATAATTTTGAAGCACATATACTTGTTGTTGATGATGATGATGGCATAAGAGATTTAGTAAAAAAATACTTAAATGAAAATAATTTTTTAGTTACAACTGCAAAAAATGCTGAGGACGCAGATAAAAAAACTAATATTATTAAATTTGATTTGATAATTCTTGATATTATGATGCCTGGACAGACAGGTTTACAATTCTTATCAGAAAATAAAAAAAGAATTCAAACCCCGGTTATTTTGCTTACAGCCAAAGGAGAGCCAAAAGAAAGAATTGAGGGTTTAGAGGTAGGAGCAGATGATTATTTGCCAAAACCATTTGAACCTAAAGAGCTAATTTTAAGAATAAGGAATATATTAAACAAGACTAAAAAGCACGATAACAAAAGAGTAATTGAATTTGACAATATTAAAATCGATTTAAATAAATTGATAATCTACAAAAATAAAGAGGAATTTAAAATAAATAATACTGAAAAAATTATTTTAGAAAAAATGATTAATTCACCTGGTCAGTCCTTTTCAAGAGATTATATTGGAAATTTAATTGATATTGATAAGGAAAGATCTATTGATGTTATAATCACTCGATTGAGAAAAAAAATTGAACTGGATCCAAAAAATCCAAAATATCTTCAAACAATAAGAGGAACTGGTTATGTCCTTTGGATTGAATAAATTTTTCAAAAATCTCTTACCAAAACAGTTATTTTACAGAGCATTATTAATTGTTGCAGCACCAATAATAATCCTCCAAATAACTATATCCATTGTTTTTTTTGATAGTCTATGGATAAAAACGAATAAAGGGATGACTCGAGCTTTAATTGGTGAAATCAAGTTTTTTATCGAAGCGTATGACAACGAACAATACAATAAAGACTCATTAACTAAATTATTCTCCGATACACAAAACATTAAAGCAAATTATGTACCTCATAAAATGATGCCATTAGATGACTTTGAGAGATGGTTTAGTCCGATGGATAGAACATTAAGAAGGGAACTTAAATCAAAATTTAATAATTATTGGTTTGATACAACAACCTTTAAAGACAGTATCGATCTTAAAATTAAATATTTAAATGGATATTTTCAATTCGAAATTCCAAAAAATAGAGTTGCAAATTCTTCAGCTAGAATTTTTGCTTTATGGATTACTTTGCCAGCCTTTTTACTAATTGCAATTGCACTCATTTTTCTTAAAAATCAAACAAGACCTATTATTAATTTGGCAAGAGCTTCAGAAAAATTTGGAAGAGGTGAAGATGTTGGAGAATACAGACCCTCTGGTGCTCTCGAGATTAGGCAGGCTGGATATGAATTTGAGAGAATGAGAAAAAGAATTATCCGACATCTTAATCAAAGATCAGAAATGTTATCAGGCATAAGTCATGATTTAAGAACACCTTTAACTAGAATTAAGCTTCAATTAGCATTCATTAAGGATAAACAGTTATCAAATAAACTATCTGGAGATGTAATTGAAATGGAGAAAATGTTAAATGAATATTTGCAATTTTCTAAGAATAGATCGAGTGAAAAAGGTGAAAAATTTAATTTGTCTAAGCTTTTAGATGACACAATTAAAAAGTATGATAACAAAAATATAGTAATAGAAATTTCGCAAAATATTTTATTTCATGGCAAAAAAACCCTCATTAATAGATGTATTTCAAATCTTTTAGACAATGCTGTAAAATACGGAAAAAATATTAAAGTAAATCTTAAAAAGAGCAATAATAACATCATACTACTAATTGATGATGATGGTCCGGGTATTCCAAAAAACGAATATGAGAATGTTTTTAAGCCTTTTTATAAAATTGATAAGAGCAGGAATGAGACAAAATCATCAGTTGGATTAGGTATGTCTATTGCTTCTGATATAATTCAATCTCACGGTGGAAATATAAAATTAGAAAAATCAATCTTAAAGGGTCTTAGGGTAAAAATAACTTTACCTTTTTAATTTTTTCGATCTTTTTTTTATTTTTAATGGTTTTGATCTTTCTAAATTTTCAACTCTTTTTTTTAAAATATCGAATTCTTCTTTTGTTGGAAGTTCAAGTTTTAATATAATTTCATCTCTTTTGGATTTAAGTATATTAAAAATTTCATTGTTTAAGTCTTTATAGGAGATAAGTCCTTGTTCGAATAATTTAATGAGTTTATCTGTTATAAATTTTGATTTTGTCATACAAAGCTAATTAAAAATAATATATTCTTACAATTATTTTTTTAAAATGTTTACTAATAATTTTGACCCAGTTGCCTTTAATTTGTTTGCTTTTGAAATCAGGTGGTACTCAATAGCTTATATTTTTGGCGTATTGTTTGGATGGTTTTATTGCAAACGATTTTTAATTAAAGATAAAATAATTTCAAAGCTTTTTGATGATTTAGTAACTTATTTGATCATTGGAATAATTGTTGGTGGCAGACTTGGATATATCTTATTTTATAACCTAGAGTATTATTTTCAAAATTTTATTGAAATATTTTTTATTTGGGAAGGAGGTATGTCGTTTCACGGAGGTTTAATTGGAATTATAATAGCGACGTTCATATTCAGTAAAAAACATAATATTAACAAATATTTATTTTTGGATTTAATATCAGTGTCTGCACCTATCGGGCTATTCTTTGGTAGAGTTGCTAATTTCATAAATGGTGAACTTATAGGCAAGGCGACGAATGGTAGTTGGGGTGTAATTTTTCCACAGATTGATAGCATTCCAAGACACCCATCACAGTTATATGAAAGTATTTTAGAAGGAATAGTTTTATTTATAATAATGAACTTAATTTATTTCAAAATAAAATATAAAACTGGAACGGTATCTTTTGCGTTTTTATTTTTTTACGGAACATTTCGTTTTATTGCTGAAATTTTTAGAGAACCAGATGTACAAATTGGATACTTAGTTGGCTCATTCAGTATGGGTATGTTATTAAGTTTAATAATGATATTTTTCAGTATAATTCTTTTTTATAAAAAAAATGAAACATAAACTTAAAAAGTTTGGATTTATTTTTAATAGAAAAATACCAGTTGATAAGTTTTTGGAAAAAGCCTTGTATGAACCAAAAGTAGGATACTACAACAATAGAATTCCTTTTGGTAAAAATGGTGATTTCGTTACTTCGCCCACAATTTCAAATTTATTTTCTGAAATTTTAGCTGTTTGGATAATTTCTACATGGGAAAAATTTGAAAAACCAGATACTTTTAATTTAGTTGAACTAGGGCCGGGAGATGGAAGTTTAACTAAGATTCTTATTCAAACTTTCAGAAAATTTCCAGAGTTTAATAAATCTGTAAAAATTTTTTTATATGAGAAAAGCAATTTGCTAAAAAAAATACAAAAAAAAAAAATTGCAAGTGATCAAATAAATTGGATTAAAAATTACAATTCTATCAAAAAAGGACCAATAGTTTTTTTTGGTAATGAGTTTTTTGATGCAATACCAATAAAACAATTTGAATTAAAAAATAAAAAATTTTTAGAGAAATGTTATTTCCTTAAAAGAAATACATTAATAGAAACTTATAAACGGGCCTCTTCAATAGATATCTCACACATTAAATCATTTAACACTCTTAAAAAGCAAAATTTTGTTGAATTCCCTAAATTGGGTTTTGTTGAACTTAATAAAATAATTAAGAAAATTTCAGCACAGTCAGGAGGAATTTTGCTTATTGATTATGGATATTTAAAATCCTTCAATGGTGCAACTTTGCAAGCTGTAAGGAAAAATAAAAAAATTAAAATGGATAATTTGCTTAACCATATTGGAAAAGTAGATATTACTTATCTTGTAAATTTTAATCTTCTAAAAGAGTTTTTTGAAAAGAAAAATCTTAAAGTCAAAAATATCGTCACACAGAAATTTTTTCTTGAAACTATGGGAATAATCGAAAGAGCAAAAATTATTGAGAAAAATATGAATAAACAACAAAAAAAAGACATGCTTTTAACACTTAAAAGACTTTTACATGAAAACTATATGGGTGAACTGTTTAAAGTAATATTTGCACATAATTATAAAAATAATAATTTTTTAGGATTTGAATAATGTTTTACTCAAAAAAATTATCAAAAGAAACCCATATTAATCACTGTTTCTTTAATCGATTAGGAGGAAAGTCTAAAGGGATCTACAAAAGTTTAAATTGTGGAAGAGGATCACTTGATAAAAAAAAATATGTTAATAAAAATATAGTTATTGCATGTAAAAAAATTTCTAAGTCATATAAGAAATTAATTCTCCTTAATCAAATTCATAGTAACAAGTTTTTTTTGATAAAAAAATTTAAATTTTCCAAAAAAAAACTCATTGGAGACGCATTAATTACTGATCAAAAAAAAATAATAATTGGAATTTTAACAGCAGATTGTGCTCCTGTTTTAATATTTGATAAAAAGCTTAAGGTTATTTCTGCAATCCATGCTGGATGGAAGGGTGCTTATAAAGGTATAATACAAAAAGTAATCAAGGAATTCAAAAAAAGAGGGAGCGAGTCAAAAAATCTTATTGCTGCAGTTGGGCCATGTATATCTCAAGAAAATTACGAAATACAAAATGATTTTAAAACAAAATTTTTAAAACAGAGCAAAAAAAACAAATTTTTTTTTAAAAAAATAAAAAATAAAACATATTTTAGCCTTAATAAATATATAGTTTCAAATTTGAAAAAACTTGGTATTAAAAAAATAGATATAATTGATCAAGATACATATAATCAAAAAAACAATTTCTTTAGTGCAAGAAGATCTTTACATAAAAAACATGATGATTATGGTAGAAATATATCATTAATTATGATTAATTAGTAATTCTCAATGAAATTATTAACTGGAAACAGTAACAAACATTTAAGCCAAAAGATTTCAAAATATCTTAAAACCAAGCTTGTAAATTCAAATATTAGAAAATTTTCAGATGGAGAAATTTATGTTGAAATTAATGAAAATATAAGAGGGAATAATATTTTTATAATTCAATCAATATCTTCGCCTGCAAATGATAATTTATTAGAAATGTTATTATGTATAGACGCTTTAAAAAGATCTTCGGCAAAGAATGTCACTGCTGTAATTCCTTACTTTGGCTACGCAAGACAAGATAGAAAAGTTGTTCCTAGAACTTCGATTTCTGCAAAATTAATTTCTAATTTGATAACAAAGGCTGGAGCAGATAGAGTTGTAACTGTTGATTTGCATGCAGGACAAATTCAAGGATTTTTTGATATTCCAGTTGATAATCTTTATGCAACGCCAATATTTTATAGACATATTAAAAAAAATCTTAAAATGGATAATTTAGTTTGTGTTTCACCGGATGTGGGGGGAGTGGCAAGAACTAGAGGATTGAGTAAATTGCTAAATGTTAATCTGGCTATTGTAGATAAGAGAAGACCAGCTCCCGGGAAATCTGAAGTCATGAATATAATTGGAGATATAAAAAATAAAATTTGTATTATAGTTGATGATATTATTGATTCTGGAGGAACAATAGTAAATGCTGCAAAAATGTTAAAATCACGAGGAGCAAAAGAAATTCATGTCTATATAACACATGGAGTGTTTAGCGGAGATGCTGTTAAAAGAATTAAAAACTCCCCAATAAAAAACTTAGTAATTACTGATACGATAGATAATACAAAAAAAATAACCAATACAAAAAATATTCAGATTTTAAGTATTTCTAATCTTCTTGGGGAAGCGCTTAAAAGAATATCTAATTCAACATCAGTATCAGATCTATTTAAATAAATAACTTGTTTTATAAGTGAACTTGGGTTAAAAGACTTAGTTTTTTTATGAATACTTTAGAAGCTAATATTAGAAATACTAAAACAAAAGGTGAGCTAAATATTTTAAGATCCCAAGGTAATGTTCCTGGAGTAATTTATGGGGGTGAAGACAAAAATCAAAATATTTCAGTGTCAAAAAAAACTTTATCTAATTTATTGGAAAAAGACAATTTTTTATCAAATATAATTAATTTGAAAGTTGATGGTAAAGATCAAAGCGTTTTACCTAGAGAAGTAAAATTTGATATACTATCAGACGAACCAACACATGTAGATTTTTTAAGAATTGTAAAAGGTGGAAAAGTAATTTTACAAATACCAGTTAAGTTTATTAACAGTGACAAATCACCAGGTTTAAAAAGAGGTGGAGTTTTAAATATTGTAAGAAGAAAAGTCGAATTAAAATGCCCAACAGAAAATATTCCTACCGAACTTATTGTTGATTTAGATGGTGTGGATATTGGTCAAAGTTTTAAAATATCAGCAATAAAACTTCCTGAAAATGTTCATCCGACTATACAAGGAAGAGACTTTGTTGTTGCCACTCTAGCAGCACCTACTGTAATTAAAGAACCTGAGAAACCAGCTGAGGCTGCAGAGGGCTCCGAAGCAACTGGAGAAGAAGGAGCAGCTCAAGCAACGGAAGGTGCTGAGACTGACGGAAAAACGCCACCAGCTGATGCAGCAAAATCTGAGAAAAAAGATGATGCGAAAAAAGGGGATGATAAAAAATCTCAACCAGAAAAAAAATAATAAGCTGAAAAATTTTTTATAATATAATCATGTTACTTTTTGTTGGTCTTGGCAATCCTACTCCAAATAGTGAAAATAATAGACATAATATCGGTTTTAAAATTATAGATGCAATTAATCAAAAATTTGGTCTATCGAAGCAAAAACCAAAATTTAAAGGTCTTCTTACAACCGGAACAATAGATGGAAAAAAAGTTTACGCTATCAAACCTCTTACATTTATGAATAATTCAGGAATTTGTATTAGGGAATTAATTGAATATTTTAAAATTGAAGCTGAAAACGTAATAGTTTTTCACGACGATTTGGACATAGATTTTGGAAAAATCAAAACAAAATTTGGGGGATCGAGTGCAGGACATAATGGTATTGAGTCTATAGATAAATTTATTGGCAAGGAATATTCAAGAGTAAGAATTGGCATAGGTCACCCAAAAGATGACGTAGAAGTATCTGACCATGTATTACAAGACTTTAATGAAGATGAAAAAGAGGAGATTTCTTCAATTACAGAAAGTATAACTGACTCATTATCAATTCTAATTGATAAAAAATTGGATTTATTTTCAAGCACAGTCAATAATAAATAAATGGGTTTTAAATGTGGTATTGTTGGTTTGCCAAACGTTGGTAAATCAACATTGTTTAATGCTCTAACAAATTCTTCTAAAGCCCAAGCAGAGAATTTTCCTTTCTGCACAATTGATCCTAATATTGGCATCGTGCCTGTTCCAGATGATAGACTCAACAAACTTTCAGAAATATCGAAGTCCAAAAAGAAAATTAACACTACAATATCTTTTGTTGATATAGCAGGTCTGGTCAAAGGAGCTTCTAAAGGTGAAGGATTGGGAAATAAATTTTTATCTCATATAAGAGAAGTTGATGCAATTATACATATGATAAGATGTTTTGACTCCGCTGATATTCAAAATGTCAATGCAAGCGTTGATCCAATAAGAGATTTAGAAATAATCGAAACTGAAATGATGTTGGCTGATATTGAGTCTTTACAAAAAAGGTTAGACAAAAAAAATAAAAAAAATATTGATGAAAAAATGCAAAAAATATTAGAGAATGCATTTGAAAGGCTTAATAATGGCAAAGATTTATCTGAACTAATTAATGACTTAGATGAAAAAGTAATCAATCAAACTGGATTACTATCAATTAAACCAAAGATTTATGTATGCAATGTAGATGAAAAAAGTGTTAATAACGGTAACAATTATACGAATGATTTTATTAAAAAATTTGGTTCAAATAACACAATAATAATTTCTGCTGATATAGAAAATCAAATTAATCACTTTGAAAAAGAGGAAAAGAAAAATTATATGAATATGATTGAGCTTAAAGAAACTGGACTTAATAAACTTATAAATAAAGGATACAATATATTAAATTTAGAAACTTTTTTTACTTCGGGACCTGAGGAAACTAGAGCATGGACGATTAAAAAAAACTGTAACGCTCCTGCTGCTGCTGGAGAAATACATACAGATTTTGAAAAAGGTTTCATTAGGGCTGAAACTGTTTCTTATGAAGATTTTGTTAAGAATGGTGGATGGTTAAACTCAAAGAATAATGGGAATATGAGATTAGAAGGTAAAGATTATGTTGTAAAAGATGGCGATGTTTTAAACTTCAGATTCAACACGTGACCAGATTTTTTTCATACTAAAATAAACTAGGATAGTGATTATAATTAAATAAACAATTGCTCTAAATCCAATTTTGTGCCTCTCCTCTAAATGTGGCTCTGCAGCCCAAGTAAGAAAGGTCGTAACATCTTTTGCCATTTGTTCTTCGCTTGCTTTGGTGCCATCTGCATACTCAACAATTCCTTCAGACAAAGGATTAGACATTTTAATTTTATTTCCCGCCATATACTTGTTGTAATAAACTCCATCGTCTAAAGAAATACCTTCTGGTGGTTCGTCGTATCCAAGTAATAAAGAATATATATAATCCGCACCACCTTTTCTTGCTTTAACAAGAACTGACATGTCTGGTGGGTACGCTCCTCCATTTGCAGCTGTAGCCTCTTTATCGTTAGCATAAGGGCTTACAAAATTATCCGATGGTCTTGCAGGTCTATCAAACATTTCTCCATCATCGTTTGGTCCATCTCTTACTTCAAATTGTGAAGCTATAATTTTTACCTGTTCTTTACTAAATTCTGGACCGCCTGGTTGTGATAGATTTCTGTAGCTCAAATGTTTCATTGAATGACAAGAAGCACAAACTTCTGTGTATACCTGGTAGCCTCTTTGCAAGGATGCTCTATCAAATGTTCCAAAAAACCCTTTAAAACTCCAACCGGGACTCATCGGTTTAGCTGCTTTCTCTGCAGAAAAAGAACTAATACTTGTTAGATTAGAGATGATTAAAAAAAAAAAGATAATCACAAACTTTTTCATAATTTATCTTTTTTTTGCCTTACTGCAGAAGCACTTACTGCTCCACCTAGAACAGGTTCTGTGATGCTTAATGGCACATCTAAGACTTTTTCTTTTCTGCTTAATATTGGTAAAATTATTAAAAAATGTGCAAAATAATATGCGGTGGCTACTCTTGCTGCTAAAAGATAAATACCTTCTGCGGGCATTGCACCAACATATCCAAGTATCAAAACATCAGCTACAAGGAACCAGTAGAATTGTTTATATAATGGTCTAAAAATAGCAGATCTTGTTTTTGAAGTATCAAGCCATGGAAGTATAACTAAAATAAATAAAGCACCAAACATTGCAATTACACCCAAAAGTTTGTCGGGAACCGATCTTAAAATTGCATAAAAAGGAAGTAGATACCATTCTGGAACTATATGTGCTGGCGTAACCATTGGATTTGCCTCAATGTAGTTGTCTGCGTGACCAAGAATATTCGGTGAGTAAAAAACAAAGAAAGCAAAAACTATTAAAAAAATTAATAATGCAAATAGATCTTTTATAACTATGTAAGGGTGAAATGGAACAGTATCTTTAGAGGGTTTTTTTAAATCAATACCAATTGGGTTGTTGTTGCCTGGAACGTGAAGAGCCCAAATGTGAAGCACTACTAGACCTAATATCAAAAATGGAATTAAGTAGTGCAGGCTAAAAAAACGTGTTAATGTAGGGTTGTCAACAGAATAACCTCCCCATAACCATGTTACTATACTTTCTCCAACTAATGGAATTGCACTAAAAAGATTTGTAATAACTGTTGCTCCCCAAAAGCTCATTTGACCCCAAGGTAAAACATACCCCATAAAAGCAGCAGCCATCATAAGTATGTAAATTATCATTCCTAAAATCCATATTATTTCTCGAGGTGATTTATAAGAACCATAATACAAAGATCTGAATATATGAATATAAACAGCTAAAAAGAACATTGATGCACCGTTTGCGTGGACGTATCTTATAAGCCATCCGTAATTAACGTTTCTCATAATATGTTCTACACTTCCAAATGCTAAGTCTGCATGAGCAACATAATGCATTGCCAAAATTAATCCTGTTACAATTTGAGTAATTAAACAAAAAGTTAATATTCCTCCAAAGGTCCACCAATAGTTAAGATTCTTTGGTGTTGGATAATCAGTTAAATGTTTCCCTAGAGTTAAAAGAGGCAAACGGTCGTTAAACCATTTTCCAAATTTTGAATTAGGAGTATATTCGTGATTGCTCATTAAATTAACCTATCTTAATAGTATTATTATTTACAAATTCGTATTTAGGTACTTCCATATTTGTTGGGGCAGGACCTTTTCTTATTCTCCCTGATGTATCATAATGTGAACCATGACACGGACAAAACCACCCGCCATATTCACCCTTATCGCCTAATGGCACACATCCTAAATGTGTACAAACACCTAACATAACAAGCCACTCTGGATCTTTGGCTCTATCTTCGTCTTTCTCAGGATGTTTTAATTCATCTAAGTTAACATCTCTTGCTTTTGCAATTTCTTCTTCAGTTCTTCTTCTAATAAAAACTGGTTTTCCTCTCCATAAAACTGTTATGGACTGACCCTTTTCTACATTGCTAATATCAACTTCTGTGCTGGCTAAAGCTTTTACAGATGCATCAGGGTTCATTTGGTCGATTAAAGGCCAAATAGCAGCTCCTACTCCAACAGCTCCAACTGCATAGGTTGCTGTAAAAATAAACTCTCTTCTTTTGACTTTTTTTTCTGACATTTAAATTTTAAATTAATAATATCTAATATATGATTTCATATAATAAAAAAGCATAATATTTCCACTGATAGAATGACACATTACAAAGCCGCTTTTGCTCCTAAAATAGCCTTATACGAGCCAGACATACCTCAAAATACAGCTGCTATTATTAGAACTTGTGCTTGCCTAGGTGCGCAGTTAGAAATTATTGAACCATGCGGTTTTCTTCTTAGCGACAAAAGATTTAAAAGGGTTGTTATGGACTATATGGAAACTAAAAATATAAATTTTTATCAAAGTGAAGAAGAATTTTTCAAAGCTAAATCAAATGATAGGGTAATTTTAATTACAACCAAAGCGAAAAAATTATATACTAATTTTAAATTTAACATAAAAGATACTTTGCTTTTTGGTAAAGAAAGTGCTGGTGTACCAAAAAAAGTTCACGATTTATTGAAACAAAAAATAAAAATTCCTATGGTAAATAAAAAAAGATCACTTAACTTGTCTACATCAGTTGCTATAATCTTAGGTGAAAGCATAAGACAGCTTAACATTTAAAATGGAAATTAGTTCAAAGAAAAATATTGTTAAAAACTGGTTTGTAATTTTACAAGACATTATTACTAACGATATTGAAAAATTAGAAAATAAAAAAAGTGTTTTTAAAATTAAAAATTGGTCAAGAGGCCAAAACGAAGGAGGTGGACAATTTCGAATTTTTGAAAATGGTAAGCTTTTTGAGAAAGTTGGTGTAAATTTTTCAGAGGTTTACGGTAAGTTTCCTAAAAAATTTAAGGGACAAATTCCTGGAACAAAAAAAAATTCAAATTTCTGGGCATCCGGAATATCGGTAGTTATGCATATGAAGAATCCTCATATACCTGCTATGCATTTCAATACAAGATATATTGTTACCTCTCATGGATGGTTTGGAGGAGGCATGGACGTAACACCATGTTTGAAAGATGAAATTTTAAAAAAATGGCTTCATAATGAACTTAAAAAAGCATGTAACAAGCATAATAAAAATTATTACAAAAAATATAAAAAGTGGTGTGAAAAATATTTTTTTTTACCTCATAGAAATGAGGAGAGAGGAATTGGTGGTATTTTTTTTGATTACAAAAAAGGGAATTGGGAAAAAGATTTTGCATTTGTAAGAGATGTTGGATTATCATTTACTAAAATATTTAATGAAATAATAAAAAAAAAAAGAAAAAAGAAATGGACAAAAAAACAAAAAGAGCTTCAATACTTAAAAAGAGGTAGATACGTTGAGTTCAATCTTTTATATGATAGAGGTACAAAATTTGGATTGCAAACGGGAGGGAATGTAGAAGGAATATTAATGTCCTTACCTCCAGTAGCCAAATGGAAATAAGATGGAAAAAGAACCTATAACTGTAAGTGGTTTAGAAAAACTAAAAACCGAATTGGTTATTTTAAAAGAAAAAAAAAGACCAGAGATTGTTGCGGCAATATCTGAGGCAAGATCACATGGAGATTTAAAAGAAAACGCTGAATATCATGCAGCTAAAGAACAACAATCTTTAAATGAGGGAAGAATAGAGGAAATCAACGATATAATTGCTCGGGCAAATGTGATTGATGTAACAAAACTTACTAACGATGGGAAGGTAATTTTTGGTTCAACAGTTTATTTAATAAATTTAGATAATGATGAAAAAATTGATTATAAAATTGTTGGAAAAGATGAAGCAGATTTAAAAAAAAAATTAATTTTTTTTAAATCACCTATAGGAAAAGGTTTGATAGGAAAAAATAAAGGTGATCTAGTAGAAATTAATACACCAGCAGGTATTAAAAATTTTGAAATTAAAGATGTAAAGTATGTTTAATTTTTTAATATTTTTTTTAAATTTTTATCAGAGATTTTAAAATTATTATTAATCCAGATATTCTCTATTTCTTTTAATTTCTCTCCTAAAATTTGTCCCTCAGGAATACCAAAATCTTTAATTAGATCACTTCCTGTTACGGGTAATTTGGGTAATTCTTTATTTTTAAAATAATTAATTTGATTAACTAAACTATTGTCGAATTTTTTAGAGGTAAAAATTTTATAATTTAAAATATCAGTTAGTCCCTCTTTACCCTTAAAATAAAATATTTTCCAAAGATTTCGAGACGAAAGTTTTAAAGGTAATTTCTTACTAAAATAAAACTCTTTAATAGATTTTATTCTTTTTTGATTTTTTTTTGAAATATTAAATTTATAAAAAAAATAATCAGAGTTATCAGTGTCATCCAGTATCAAAAGTGATAGGAAAAACACAAAATCCAGACTATGTAAGTTTGATTTTGTGTAATCGTTGAACTTCTTAAATAATTCAATTTGCTTAAATTCTGGAAATACTACGGAAATTATTTCGTAAGAAAAATCATTTTCGCATAATTTTATAAAGCATTTTGATTTATAAGTTTTTTTCAATTCATCTAACAATCTCTCCGATGATAACCTTTTTACACCTACTATATTTTTTTTAATTATTTTTTTAACTGCTAAGCTGTGATCATTTTTGCTATATAATGCAAAAAATCTGAAATACCTTAGTATTCTTAAGTAATCTTCTTTTATTCTTTGTTCTGGATCTTTTATGAATTTTATTAATCCGTTTTCTAAATCTTTTTTCCCATCAAAGGGATCAAATAAATTTCCGTTAATATCTGCATATATAGAGTTAATGGTAAAGTCGCGCCTTTCAGCGTCTTTAATCCAATCTGTTGTGAATTCTATTTCTGCATGACGTCCATCGGTTTTAATATCACTTCTTAAAGAAGTAATTTCAAATTTATCATTTTCTATTAAAGCTGTAATTGTTCCGTGTTCAATGCCAGTCTCAAAAAATCTTAAATTTTTATTTTCAAGAGCTTCTTTTACCTTTGTTGGCTCTATATTTGTTGCTAAATCAATATCATCAACTTTTTCATTATTAATTATTTTTCTTACGCAGCCCCCGACATATCTTACCTCGGCTTCATTTGAATAGCTCTCAATTGCATGAAAAATTTTTTCTACATTTGTATCTTTTCTTAACCTAGTAAATCTTTGATTGATAGTATTTAGATTTTTTTTTGAAGAAAAAATTTTATTTATAATACTTAGCATATCTGGCTGGGGCGCTAGGATTCGAACCTAGGAATGGCGGTACCAAAAACCGCTGCCTTACCACTTGGCTACGCCCCAAAAATTATTTATTTTAAATCGCAACTTTTTATATAATTTTAGTTATAATACACAAACAATTATTTAATTTCCTTTTATAAATTTTCAACGCGTTTTTTGCAAATTTATTTGAATTAAAGTACATAATTATCGCAGATCCAGAACCCGTCATTCTTACAAAATTAGCTTTTTCATTTTGATTAAGTAAATTTTTAATTTTTTTTAACGCTGGATATAAATTAAAGGCGCTTTTTTCTAAGTCATTTTTGCCATTAAGAATCACATTCTTAACAATTTTTTCTTTTGATATATTAAATTCAGATTTAGAAAAAGTTTTATTTAATGAATATATTTTCTTAGTTGAACAACCAAAGGCAGGTTTTACAATTAAGATATGATATTTTTTAATATCTGTAACTTCTTTGATAGATCCATCTCTATATAAAATTTTTGGCTTACTATTTAACCCTAGAATAACATCAGATCCAATTTTAAGAGAATATTTTTTTAATTTTTTCAAATTTATAAGCTTTTTTTTGTAGAAATAGTTTAATATATTTGCAGCATTCATTGACCCGCCTCCCATACCAGATTGAAGCGGAATTTCTTTTTTAACCAGAATTTTATATTTATTTTTTAAAACATTATCTTTATCTAACAAGCTAAGTAGCTTTGTAATTGTATTTTTTTTTGTAATTTTTTTTGAAAATTTTCCTATAAATTTAACTTTATGATATTTTGATTTGGACTTTTTTATATAAATTTTATCTGATAGATTCACAAAACAAACAAGAGATTCAATTAAATGTAAATTTTTTTTTTTTGATTTCCTGATTATATTTAAATTAAGATTGATCTTTGCTCGAGAATTAATTCTATAAACTCTCATTGTTTTTATGATATGCCGTTAATTAATTTTACCTTTATTTTTTTTATCATTTCTTTTTCAGCATCATCCATTTTTAGTACACTATTCCAAAAATATTGTGCTTGAATTTTTCTATTCAGTTTCCATAGAATATCTCCATAATGGTCATTAACTATAGGATCGTTCGGCATTAATTCTAAAGCTCTTCTCATGTATTTCTCAGCATCGTTATATTTTCCTACTAGAAAATACCCCCACCCTACTGAATCAATTATATAAGGGTCATTTTCATTTTCTTTATAAGCTTTCTCCAGCATCAATATAGCTTTATTAATATTTTGATTACGTTCCAGCCATGAGTAAGCTAAATAATTTAATACATAAGAATTGTTTGGTATTATTTTTAATGCATCCAATAAATCTTTATCTGATTTTTCATATTTTCCCATCCTTTCAAAACTTCCACCTCTCCTGTAAAGTAAGTCTGCGTAATTTAAATCATCTTTGTCCATAATATTCATTACAGATGTATATAACTCAATTGCCTTCTCATATTTTTTTGAATTTTTATAAATAGTTGCAAGATCAAATAAAACTTTAGTTGATGGATTTTTTATATGTTTGAAATTTTTTTCAATATATTTTAAACCTTCTTCTTTATTTTTTTTTTCAGTGATTATCTTTGCTTCTTGCTTAATTTTGAACCAGTAATAAAGATCATCTTTTGAATTAAATAATTGTAAAACTTTTAAACTTTGGTCGTAATTTTCATTTAGGAAATAGTTATCTGCCATTAAAGATAAATTAATTTTAAATTTTTTATTTAAAAAATATGAGATATTTAGGTAAAAATTTGATTGTTCATATTCATCTTGTGATGAATATAAATTTGAAACTAAGTAAAAAAACTCAGCTAAAATATCATTTTCATTATTACAAGAAAATATTTCTTTTATTTCGCTAAAGTTGCTCTTATCAATCCACGATTTTGTTTGTAAGATTATTAAGTTGCTCGACAACTCATCTATTTCAAATGAGATTTCTTTAACTAAATCAAATCTTTTTTTATGAATAAGATAATTAACATAAAAAAATAAATATCTTGAATAATCGGCAGCCTCTGAACTTTTTAATTTATCAAAGTAATCTAGAGTATTTTGATTATTTAAGTAGCAACTTTGAAATGCATTATTAATGGCTATTAAATTACCGAAATTAGATTTGAAATTACTCATTTTTTTTTCTTTAAACGTATATGCATAATCTCTTAGTGTTTCATAAATCACTTTTTCAAATGTGCCTTCTTCCGTGTATTTAGCTATACTATTTAGGTATATTTTAGTTTTATCGAAATTTTTTTTATTAATACTATCTATTAATAAAATCAATTGGGCCTCAAAAAATTCTGATTGTTTTTTGTTCTTTAAAAACTTAATCTCTTGGATGGCCCTGTCTACATTTTGATTAAGTACAAGTGAGAAAATCAATCTCCTAAAATACTCATCGTGTTTATTTAATAGTTGTTTTGAGGATTTTAAATATTTAAGAGCCTGCTCATTTTTTTGATTATTTTGAGAAATAATTCCTGAAAAATAATTTGACAATTCTTTAGAATTAAAATCTTTAGAATAGATATTTTTAGATTTCGCCCCAAGAGGGAAAAAAATAAAAAATATAGTTAGGATTATTTTTAAGTTTTTTGCTATCATTTAAAAATGGTTAATAAAGAAATTTTAAATGAAGCGTTTTTAAAATCAATAGAATCCGAATATATTTTTGATAACGCACCAATAAATCGCTTAAAAAAAAATGAAGAAAAGAGTGGGATTGATAAAAAGTTGATTGATCTAAAAGAAAAAATAAAATCAATTGAGGATTGTGAACTTAAAAAATTTGCAAAAAATATAGTTTTCAATGACGGTAATGCAAATAGCCAAATTATGTTAGTGGGGGAAGGTCCAGGAGAGACGGAGGATATACAAGGTAAACCATTCGTTGGCGAAGCCGGGATACTGCTTAATAAAATGTTAAATGCAATTAAAATTAAAAGAGAAGATGTTTATATAACAAATGTCGTTAACTATAGACCTCCAAATAATAGAAAACCTGAAATTTCAGAAATAAATAGATATTCAGTTTTTTTACGAGAACACATTTCAATTATAAACCCAAAAATATTAATATTAATGGGTAGTACAGCTATGGAAGCTATATTTGGTCAAAAACTAAAAATTTCAAAAGAGAGAGGTAAATGGAAAAAAACAATAATTAATCAAAAAACTTATTTAAGTATTCTGACTTTCCATCCAGCTTATTTATTAAGACAACCTGACCAAAAAAAGTTTTCTTGGGAAGATTTAAAAAATATAAGAAAAAAAATTGATGAATTGAAAATTAAAATTTAATGAAAAAAGTTATTGCTGGGGTTGATGAGGTTGGTAGAGGAAGTTTGGTAGGACCAGTTTTTGCAGCTACAGTAATATTTAAAAAAAATGTGGATAAAAAAAAAATTAAGGACTCAAAAAAACTTTCAAAAAATAAGAGAAACTTATTAGAAAAATATATTAAAAAAAATAGTATTTGGACGATTGGTTCAGCTTCATTAAAAGAAATTGAGAAATTAAATATATTGAATGCAAGCTTACTAGCTATGCAAAGGTCAATAAAAAAACTTAAATCTAAACCATCTTTAATCATGATTGATGGCAATAAATTACCAATAATGAATGGTTATAAATTAAAGTCTATAGTTAAGGGTGACCAAAAAGTACCTGAAATTTCAGCAGCATCCATTATTGCTAAAGTTTCTAGAGATAGACTTATCTCAAAAATGTCAAAAAAGTTCGTAAAATATGGCTGGAATAAAAATTCAGGCTACGGCACAAAACAGCATTTGAAAGCGATTAAAAAATTTGGTGTAACAAAGCATCACAGAAAAACGTTTGTTCCTATACACAATATATTGAGTCTCAAAAAAATTTTGTAACAAGAAGAGTCTTTTTTTTTCAATCACTGGTTGACGACGATTCTAGTCTGGAGTCTAATTTAATTTTAAAAAAAATGATGTTAAAAAATTTACATAATAAGATTTTAAATGCGGACTGTCTAAAAGAGTTAAAAAAAGTTCCTGATGAAACATTTGATTTAATTTTTGCAGATCCTCCATATAATTTACAATTACAAAATAGCTTGGTTAGACCTGATAGATCAAAAGTAAATGCTGTAAATGACAAATGGGATCAGTTTGAAAGTTTTAAAACATATGATAAATTCACATCAGATTGGTTAAACGAATGTAAAAGAGTATTAAAGAAAAATGGATCTATTTGGGTAATTGGAAGTTATCATAATATATTTAGAGTAGGAAAGATAATTCAAGATTTAGGTTTTTGGATATTGAATGACGTAATCTGGAATAAAAATAATCCAATGCCAAATTTTAGGGGTACAAGATTTACAAATGCACATGAAACTTTGATATGGGCATCTAAAAGCAAAAAATCAAAGTATACATTCAATTATCAATCAATGAAATCTTTTAATGATGACTTACAGATGAGATCAACATGGAATTTACCTATATGTAATGGTAGAGAAAGATTGAAAAATAATGGAGTGAAAGTTCATTCTACTCAAAAACCAGAAGCCTTGCTTCATCGGATTATATTAGCCTCTTCAAATAAAAATGATTTTATATTCGATCCTTTTTTAGGATCGGGAACAACAGCAGTAGTTTCGAAAAAACTAGGTAGATCATACTTTGGTATTGAAAAAGAAAAAATTTATTATGAAGCTGCAAGTAAGAGACTACAAAATACAAAAGAAATTAAGGATGAATATTTAGATGTAATTCAAAATAATAAATCAAAACCAAGAATTCCTTTTGGATCTTTAATTGAATTAGGCGTAATTAAACCTGGAGTAGAAATTTATGATAAAAAAAAAGAGATTTATGCAAAAGTTATGGTTGATGGAAGTATAAAATACAAGAAAAATGAGGGATCAATTCACAAGGTAGCTGCTAAAATATTAGGGTCTGAAAGTTGCAACGGTTGGACCTATTGGCATTATCAGTCAGGAAAAGTCTTAAAACCTATCGATAATCTTAGACAACGATTAAGACCAAGAAGTTAGTTGCTATAAATTTTTCCTAAGTAATTTTCTAAAAATTTGTCATTTTTAGAAAGATATTTCAAAAAAATGTTTCTAAAAAAAATATTTAAAGGATTTGATAAATGAAATGCAAAATGATTGAGATTAGATCTTGAATTTATTTGTTTAGTTCTGAATACTCTATTTTTATAATAATTTGACGTCTTGTTACTTAAATCCAAAAAAAGCTCATTTGCAGATTCTATTGATTGTGATGCACCTTGTGCGAATGAAGGGGGAAATGCATAAAATGCATCTCCAGTTAAAAAAATATTTTTGGATTTTGGTATTAGAAATTTTCTGCTCACAAAAATTGGAAAGCATTTAGTTTTTTCAACCTTTTCAACAAGATTTAGATTTGATTTAGAGGAAATTTCGTTTAATAAATTTTTCTTAAAAGTATTATCATTCAATAAATCTTTGTTGATTATTTCCTTTTGAATTAATTCTTTTCTAATTATTGCTATAAAATTAAATTCTTTATTTTGATTAATCGGGTATATGACAAAATGAAAGTTTGGCCCAAGGTATAAAGAAATATCAAAGTTATTAAAATCTTTTATATTTCCTCTTAAAGCAATTGTATTAAAGTAATTAGGCAAACCTTCTTTTTTAAATAATATTTGTTTTGTTTTTGAATAAACACCATCAGCCGCTACCAAATAATCAAATTCTTCAGTTTTATTATCTGAAGATAAAAGTGATGATTGATCTCCTTGCTTAATATCATTAAGCTCATAATTTAAAATCAACTTGTCTTTTGAAATTCCATTTAGTAAAAATTCAATTAAATTTGATCTTTTTAATGTAGTGTAATAATTATTTTTATTATTGAACTTTGATAAATCAATATCGCATATTTTTTTTGAGTCTTTTGCATTTAAAAAATTAACTTTTTTTGGAAAGTAAAGCTGGTTATTATCAAATTTATTAAAACCGATATTATTAAGCAATTTAATACTATTAACAGACAGTTGTATTCCATATCCATCATTGAAATCAATTGATTTTTTTCGTTCAAATATTTTATATGAATAGGATTTATTTTTTTCTATTAAATTTGCAAAAAACAAACCTGAAATGCCTGCTCCTATTATTGCGATTTTTTTCATTTTAAGTGAGAAAGCGAATTAAATATTTTTTTTGTAAATGAAGGTAAAATAAATTTATTAAAGTTTGATTTATCTAAAAGAAAACTATTTTTTATTGTTTTTCTTCTATTATTTTCATTAATTATTATTTTCATATTCATATTTGATAGTTTAATATTTATTTTTTTTTCGACCGATAGTTTATATTTTTCTTCGTTAATTTCATTCATTGGAAAAATGACTAAATTCTTTAAAAAGTTAAATTTTTTATTTTTTATTACTAAATATTTATTTTTACGTTTGTATACCTGAGCCTCAAAAAATTTAGTTTTTTTTAATTTATTATTTGTAATTATTGCAAAATCTTTTTTTTTATAAGCTTTACAATAGGTGGTTAATGGACACGAATTACATATTGGTAATGATGGTCTACAAATTAAGGCCCCTATTTCCATTATTGCTTGAGCATAATCACTTGATCTTTTTGAATTTAAAAAGAAACTTTTTTTTTCAATTAAATTTTCTTTAGATATTTGAGCTTTATTTTTTAATAAGAAAACTCTTTTTAATATTCTTTCAACATTGCCATCCAATGGAATATAGGGCTTATTATGTGCAATAGACAAAATTGATCTTGATGTATATTCTCCAATACCTGGGAGAGCTTTGAGTTCTTCTAAATCTTTAGGTAAATTTCCACGATATTTTTTTATTAATATAGTTGCTGTCTTCTTCAGATTTTTTGCTCTTGAATAATAGCCAAGACCCTCCCAATATTTAAGTACTCTATTTTCGTCTGCAATAGCTAAAGATTTGAGATTTGGAAATTTTTTAATAAATCTATTAAAAAATGGAATAACTGTTTTCATCTGGGTTTGTTGAAGCATAAACTCGCTTACTAAAGTAAAATATTCATGTTGTTTTTTTTTATTGTTTCTTCTCCACGGTAAAGGTCTTTTATTATTATCGTACCAATGTAGAATTTTTTTTGGTATGTTATCTTTATTCATATGCAATATAAATCCAATTCTAAGCAGAGATACAGATCCATTCAAGGATTAAGATCTTTCAAAGATACTTTACCAACAAAAGTTAAAAAAATTTTAAATAAGAAAGGTCATATCTTTTCAGAAACTCTTGATAATTGGAGGTACATTGTAGGTGATGATTTATTCAAGGTATGCTACCCAAAATCTTTCAAAAGTTCTAATAAATTTAGCTCAAGCACTCTTAGCATAATGGTAAAAAGAGGTCATGAGGTTGAAATGGAGTATTCAAAAACTGAAATTATTAAAAAAATTAATACATACTTTAATGACAGAATAGTCGAAAAAATAAGATTAATAACTTTTGATAGTAACCAAAAAATTTTTAAAAGAGAAATAATAAAAGATGTGACAAAAAACCGATATACAAAAAAAATTACAAATATTAAAAACGAAAAGATTAAAAACTCACTTCTTAAACTTAGTAATTTATTAAAAAATAATGAAGAATAAAATTTTAACCTTGTTACTATACATTTTTTTAAACCATAGCGTAATTGCAGATGAAAAAATAAAACCTATTGCAGAGGGAAATATAAATGCAAAAGTAAAAATTGTAGTTTATGAATCCCTTACTTGTTCACACTGTGCTAACTTTCACAAAGAAGTCTATCCAAAACTTAAAGATGAGTTTTTAGATAAGGGCTTGGTATTTATAGAGTTTAGAAATTTTCCGTTGGATATTGCGGCTTTGAACGCCTCAAAATTGGCTCATTGTAAAAATGATGGCAATGCGGATATCCTCCATTTTTTATATCTCAAACAAGAAGAATGGATAGAGGGAAGTACTATTGAAAAATTAAATACAAATCTTGAAGATGTAATTAAAAATCAAAACTTTAATTTAAATTTTGACAGTTGCATAGCAGATAAAAATATTGAGGATCACATACTCGAAGATCGAATCGATGGGGCGAAAAAATTTAACATAAATGCTACTCCTACGATAATAATTAACGATAAAAAGTTTGATAAAGCGTTAAACTTCAAAAACTTGAAAAAAGCCTTAGAAAAACTGATATAGTCTCAAAATGGAGTTTAAAAAAATCCAGTTAAATGGTTTCAAATCATTTGCTGAAAATACAACATTCATAATAGATAAAGGTTTAACAGGAATAGTGGGACCAAACGGTTGCGGAAAATCAAATATCGTAGAATCTTTAAGATGGTGCATGGGTGAAACATCAGCAAAAAGTATGAGGGGTTCAGGGATGGAAGATGTAATATTTTCTGGAACTTCCAATAAACCCTCGAAGAATTTAGCTGAAGTTACAATTTCACTTTCAAATCAAAACAAAGATGGCCCAAATCAATATAAAGATTTGGATTCCATTGAGGTAAAACGTAAAATAGAAAAAGATAAAGGATCAAAATTTTATATTAATGAAAAAGAAGTGAGAGCAAAAGATGCTCAAATGTTTTTTGCAGATCTGTCCACTGGTGCACACTCTCCGTCAATAATAAGCCAAGGTAGAATAGGAGCCCTTGTTACTGCAAAACCTACAGATAGAAGAGCAGTATTAGAGGAAGCTGCTGGTATAGCAGGTTTACATGTAAGAAGGCATGAAGCAGAGCTTCGATTGGATGCGGCTGAAAATAATTTAAAGAGAGCAGATGAGTTGCGAAGGCAACAAGAAAGACAATTACAAAGTTTATTAAAACAAGCTGAGGAAGCTACCAAATATAAAAATATCTCTGAAGATATTAAAAAAATTGAAGCAGGCCTCTATTATTTAAAACTAAGGGACATTGACAATGAAATTAAACTTGAAAAAGAGATAAACAATGAAGCAGACAACGAAGTAAAGAGTTTTAATGAAAAACTTGAATTAATTGAAAAAAAAATAAATGACGAAACCGAAAAAGTAAATCCTATAAGAGATAAAAATTTTGAAATTTTATCAAAAATTCAAAGATTAAATCTTGAATTGAAAGGACTAGACGAAGAAAATGAGAGAATAAAAGGTGAAATAGAAGAAATAAAGAGCTCTTTAAAAATTCTAGAAAATGACACTGATAGAGAAAAAAGTATAATTATAGATGCTAAATCTAATGAGAAAAGACTTAAGGAAGAAAAACAAGAACTAATTGATATTGACTCTAAATATTATGAAACCGAAAAACAGTCAAATGAAGATTTAGATGTTGCAAAAAAGAATTTAAAACAAGAACAAGAAAAAGTTGATAATCTAATAAGTAATTTTGGTTCCGAAAATTTAAAGAAAAATCTATATACAATTAGGGAAATAAAAGACAACATTGATGAAATTATCAAACTTGTTAAAGATAGAAATAATGATGATGCTATTAAAATTTTGGAGTCATGCCAAATAACGATTGGTTATTTAACCCAGACAATAAATGAGAATGATGATGACAGAAAATTATCTAATCTTTCTGAAAAAAATGAAAATATAAAAAAATTACAAGAAATATATGCAGATAATTACAGTAAAAACCAAAATCTAAAAAAAGAATCTATTAAAAGAAATGAGAGAATAAACACAATTGAAAGTGAGGTTAATAGTTGGAAAAATTTATTAGTGAATTCTGAAAAAAAAATAAATGAATTGGATGAACGCAAAAAAACTCTTAACCAAAAATTAGAAGAACTTGATAAACAACCGCAAACACAGGCTGAAAAAAAAGGACAAATTTCCGAAAGTTTAAGAATTTCAGAAAACGAAAAAAAAGAAAATGAAGTTTTGATTGATCAAATTGATAATCAAATAAATGACTATAGAAACGAATTGAATGAAACTAAAGAGTCATCAATTGAAATAAGAGAAAGAAAGGCAAGCTCATCTGCAACTATAGAGGGTCTTGATAAAAGAAGAAATGATTTATTGGATAGAATAGATACTGAATTAAATCTAAATGAAAATAATCTTTTAAATTTTTCAAATCTTGAAAAACAAGATGAATTTCCAGATGCGGTCGCACAAGAAGAGCTTTTGGATGCTAGAAAAAGAGAAAGAGAAAAATTAGGATCAGTAAACCTTAGAGCGGATGAAGAAACTAGCAAATACGAAATTGAAATAAAAAAAATGGAAAATGATAGACAAGATTTAGTTGAAGCGATTGCAAAACTTAAAGAAAGCATCAGTGAATTAAATCAAAAAGGAAGGGAAAGACTTTTAGAAGCTTTTGAAAAAGTTAATAGAAAATTTAATGAGGTTTATACAAAATTATTTAATGGTGGAAGTGCTAAACTTGAACTTGTAGACTCTGATGATCCACTTGAAGCTGGTTTAGAACTATTAGTAAGTCCTCCAGGGAAAAGACTTCAATCTATTACTCTGTTGTCAGGGGGTGAACAAGCATTAACAGCATTGTCTCTTATTTTTGCAGTTTTTTTAACCAACCCTGCCCCAATTTGTGTTTTAGACGAAGTTGATGCTCCGCTAGATGATGCGAATGTTACAAGGTTTTGTAATTTACTTGAGGAACTTACAAAAATTACTCAAACAAGATTTGTAATAGTCACCCATCATGCTTTAACAATGTCAAAAATGAACAAGCTTTATGGTGTTACAATGCCTGAAAAAGGTATCAGTCAATTAGTGGCTGTTGATTTACAGAAAGCTGAGAGTATGGTCGCCTAATAATGACCAAAGAAAAATTTAAAACTCGCCTAGAAATTGCAAAAAAAAAGATATCTGATAATGAAAACAAAAATAGCGATAAAAAAACATCACTTTTAGGGGTAGCATTCAAAATGAGCACTGAACTTGTGGCCGCAGTTCTAGTGGGAAGTATTATTGGGTTTATTTTTGACAGCTGGTTTGGTACTAAACCATGGTTAATTTTAACATTTTTTTTTGTAGGAGTTATAGCGGGCGTTCTGAACGTAGTAAGATCTGCAAAAAATATGCAAGAGTAAAAAATTATGGCTACAAACCCTATGCACCAATTCAATGTTTATAGAATTGGCCCAGAAATAAAAATAGATCAAATAGATATTTCATTTACTAACGCAAGTTTATTTATGGTAATAAGCTCATTAATTATTTTGATTATATTCAATTTAGGTTCTGTAAAAAAAAATATCATACCAGATAAAATTCAGTTGCTTGCTGAGCTAAGCTATTCTTTCATCTCAAAAATGATAAGTGATACTGCTGGTTCGAAGGGAAAACCGTATTTTGGGTTTATATTTTCGTTATTTATGTTTGTTCTATTTTGCAACATGTTAGGAATGTTGCCTTATGCTTTTACAGTAACTAGTCATATAATTGTTACCTTTATCCTAGCTGCATTCATATTCATTGGGGTAACTGTAATAGGTTTTATAAAACATGGTCTTGGTTATTTGAAATTATTTGTTCCAAGTGGAGTTCCAATTGTTTTGTTGCCTTTAATTGTGGTCATAGAAGTTATTTCGTATCTAAGTAGACCGATAAGTCTATCTGTAAGACTTTTTGCAAACATGATGGCTGGTCATACAATGATGAAGGTTTTCGGGGGGTTTGTTATAAGCCTCGGATTAGTTGGGGGATGGCTTCCACTAGGTTTTTCAGTTGCATTAACTGGTTTGGAGATATTAGTTGCTTTTCTTCAAGCATATGTATTTGCAATTTTAACATGCATATATTTAAATGATGCATTAAATTTACACCATTAAACAAAAAGGAGGAATAATGGAACTAGAAGCAGCAAAAATGATCGGAGCAGGTCTAGCAGCAATAGCATTAGCTGGAGCTGGAGTGGGTATCGGAATTATATTCGGTAACTATCTTTCAGGAGCAATGAGAAATCCGTCTGCAGCTCAAAAACAATTCCCAAATTTACTATTGGGTTTCGCGTTGGCTGAGGCTACTGGTTTATTTGGATTAGTTGTAGCATTGATTATTTTATTCGCATTTTAAATAATGCATAAAAGATTAGTTTTATATTTAATACTTTCGATCATTGCATTTGTTTCAAATGTATATGGTGCAGAGTCAGAAGGTATGCCACAATTGAACCCCGAGTTTTGGGTTTCACAAATTTTTTGGCTAATATTAACCTTTGGATTTTTGTTCGTAATTTTATCTAAATTTATACTTCCAAAAATAAGTAATAATTTAGAATTAAGAAAATCACAAATTTTGGAGAACATAGAAACAGCTGAAAAACAAAAAATTGAAAGTGAAAATAAAATAAAAGAATATGAGACTTTAATTAATAACAGTAAAAACGAGGCTAGAAACTATTTCAATGAGGCTAGAAAAAAAATAATTCAAGATATAGATAAAAAAAGAGAAAAAATTGAAGAGGAGATAAACTTAGAGATACAGTATGCTGAAAAAGAAATAATAGAACTAAAAAAAAGTTCGCCAGAAAAGATAAATAAAATTGCAACTGAAACATCAGCGCAATTAATTAAGCAATTGATTGGTGAAGAAATTAATAATAGTAGTATTTCTGCTATTGTTGAAGATCTCTCTAAAAAAAATAAAGGTAAATATTATGGCAATTGATGCAACATTTTGGGTAGCGGTATCTTTTTTTATTTTTGTAGCTGTTCTTGTTTACTTTAAAATTCCTCAAAAGGTAAATGAAACTTTAAATAAACTTATTTCAGATATTAAAAACGAAATTGATGAAAGTGAGAAATTAAGAGCAGAGTCAAAAGTCATGCTAGATAATGCACAAGCCAAATTAGAAAGTGCTAAATCAGAAGTGAAGGAAATCTCAGATAGAGCTAAACAAGATAGCGAAAAACTTATTATAGAGATGAATGATAAGTTTCATAAAATTTCTGATATAAAAAAAAATTTGGCAAAATCTAAAATTTCACAAATGAAAGAGGCAGCGCTTAATGATATTAAAAAAGCATCAATCAGTATTGCTGTTGACTCAGTTAAAAAAGCAATATCGACATCTGTAGATAAGTCAAAGTTAGATAATCTATTTTCAAAAGATTTAGAGCAAACAAAAAGTCTACTTAAAAAGATTAATTCTTAATCTAACTATAAATTAGTTACTTTTTTTCAAAATAATATAGATTAAATATTTATGGATTCTATTGTAATTGGTTCTGGTTTTGGTGGCATAGCAGCTGCTCTGCGGCTAAGGGCGAAAGGTCATAACGTTACATTGATAGAAAAACATAAAGATCTTGGTGGCAGAGCAAGAGTATTTAAAAAAAATGGTTTCACATATGATGGTGGACCAACTGTTATCACTGCTCCTTACCTTATTAACGAACTATTTGAATTGTTTAAAAAAAATCCAGAAAATTACATAAAACTGCAACCTCTCCAGACTTGGTATCAATTTGTTTTTGAGGATAAGACAAAATTTAATTATTCAGGAAACGAAATCGATATGAAAAATCAGATTGAAAATATCAGCAAAGAAGATGTCGAGGGTTATTCAAAATTAGTAAGTTTCACAAAAAAAATTTTTGATAAAGGTTTTACCGAACTAGCTGATGTACCATTTAATAATCCAATTGTAATGATGCAGCAGTTGCCAGCTTTATTAAAGTTAAAAAGTTATAAATCAGTTTATTCTTTAGTTTCATCTTTTGTAAAAAATGAAAAGCTGAGAAGAATGTTAAGTATGCACCCATTATTAGTTGGTGG
>CACMXM010000010.1 GCA_902617645.1 uncultured Pelagibacteraceae bacterium
CTGGAATCCTCATTATAAATATCAAATAATAATCTCTCAAAATTACTTGCAACCTGAATATCCATACTTGGAGAAATTGTCTCTTGAACCTTATTTGCTTTATAATCACCTTTTGATATTGCTCTGTGAAGAATATCATTTTCATTTGTTGCTACTAACAACTTATCTATGGGCAGGCCCATTTTCTTAGCCAGATATCCGGCGTAAACATCTCCAAAATTTCCAGTAGGAACAGAAAATGAAATTTTTTCTTGTGCATCTAATTTAAAATAGCAAAAAAAATAATAGACTGTTTGTGCAACTATTCTGGCCCAATTAATTGAATTTACACCTGACATGTTTATAGATTTAGAAAACTCATTGTCAGAAAACATTTCCTTAACAAGTTTTTGACAGTCGTCAAAGTTTCCCTCAACAGCGATATTAAATACGTTTTTTGATGGACTTGTAGTCATTAACATTCTCTGGACTGGTGATATACGATTATTTGGATGTAAAACAAAAATATTTATGTTTTTTTTTCCTTTGACTGCATCTATCGCAGCTGCTCCTGTATCACCTGAAGTTGCTACAATGATATTTATTTTTTTAGTATTCTTACTTAAGTAATATTCATAAAAATTTCCAATAAGTTGCATTGCAACATCTTTGAAAGCTAGCGTAGGACCGTGAAAAAGCTCTAGTACATGTAAATCCTCTACTTTTTTAACTTTAACTACATTGTGCTCGTTAAATGTAGAATACGATTTTTTAACAATTTGGTGCAGTTTTTCATAAGAGCAAAAATCACCAGTGAATCTAGAAATTATTTTTGTAGCCAAATCAACATATGATAAATTTCTAAGATTTAAAAATTCTTTATCAGATAATTTTTTAATTTGTTTTGGCAGAAATAAACCGCCTTCATCAGAGAGTCCTTTAATAAATATATGCTCGAATTTCTCACTAATCTTGTCATTTCTAGTACTTAAATATTCCATGATTTTTTTATATCAGATAAATCTGATTTTCCTATGATATTAAGTGTAGTTTTTTAATTAGATTAATTTATCTATCAAAAATAAAACAAATATTAAAAACAAATAAAATATTGAGTAAGAGAAAACTTTTTTTGCCTTTTTTACCTCAAATTTATTCTTTTTAAATTTAAGAAGATCATAACAAATGTAATTATAATAAATTGTTAAAACTAATGATGCTATCAAGAATAATTTTCCACTAAAGCCAATATAATAAGGTAAAATTATTACCGGAAGCATAAAAAGTGAATAAATAAAGATTTTCTTTTTAGTTTCCTCTACTCCATTAGTATTTGGAAGCATTGGGATTTTTGCCTTTTCGTAATCTTTAGCTTTATACAAACTTAATGCCCAAAAGTGCGACGGCGTCCAATAAAATATAATTAAAAATAATGTAATTGGTTCAAATGTTAGTGAATTTGTTGCAATTGTCCAACCTATTACAGGTGGTAAGGCGCCAGAAGCTCCACCAATTACAATATTTTGCGGAGTTTTTCTTTTTAACCAAACAGTGTAAACAAAAACGTAAAAGACTATCGTTAAAAGCAATAAAGATGCAGATATTAAATTTGAAAAATAATACAAACCAAAAACTGAAATAAATGATAGTGCAACACCAAACAATAATGCATCCTTTTTTTCAATTTTACCTGTTGGAATTGGTCTTAAACATGTTCTAGACATTAATTTATCGAGATCTGCCTCATACCACATGTTTAATGTACCCGCTGCGCCAGCTCCAACAGCAACGAAAAAAATACTTATCATAGCGTCAAATAATTCTACCTTAACCGGTGATACCAATAATCCAACTGCGCAAGTGAATATAACCAAAGACATTACCCTTGGCTTCATTAATAAAATTAGAGATTTTAAATAAGATGAAAAGTTAATTGAAACAGATTTTTTTTTTAAAATATTTGTACTCACTTTTAGTCGACATTAAGTGATACAAAAATTACTATTAAAATAAGACCAATAATAAGGATGTGGTTTCCTAAATCAAAAATTCCAACTTTATTATTTTTTTTATCTATTATTTTTCTGTGCAATGGAAGCTGATCATATGGGTTAAGTTTAATATTTGGCCCCTCTTCTTTTTCGTTTTCGACTTTTACAGAATATCCAAACCATGTGATGTAGATAAAAAAACCAAAAAATATTAATAATCCTGCTAAGATTGTATAACCGTCCATTTACGCACCTCCTCCAACAAAGAAATAAAACATTCTTGAAAATAAAGTATATTCAAATTCTGCAGCCATTAAAAATACAAAACAGGCTATTGCGGTCATCGGCCATAACAATACGTTAACTAACGCATATCTTTCCCAAAATAGATGCATAAAGAATGCCATTATTAGTCCGGCTTTTGCAAACATAAAAAATAAAATCAAAGACCATCTCAACATTCCTTGAAACTGATACCAGTCAACCATATAAGAGAAAAAACTTAGTACAAAAAGTAGGCCCCAGATCCATAAATAAATACCTATTTTATGCGTTGATTCTACTGGTTTCTTATCTTTTTCGTTTATTTGATTTGTATCATCCATATAAAATTATTTTACCATAAGTAGAAAAATGCAAAAATAAAAACCCACACTAAATCAACAAAGTGCCAATATAAACCTAGAATTTCTATTTCAACATAATCCCCTTTCATAGTTGTAAACCAACCTCTTTTACCACCATTCTCGTAATGACCTGCAAATACCTTGTATGCATATATAAACAAGAAAATTACACCAATTGATACGTGGGTGCCGTGAAAACCAGTTATCATAAAAAAGAAAGAACCAAACTGTGCAGCTCCAAATGGATTTTCCCAAGGTCTTACACCTTCATGAATAAGTTTTGACCATTCATATGCTTGCATACCTACGAATGTCAGTCCACCAATAGCAGTTGCAAGAACAAGCCAGCCACACATTTTTCTGTTTTTCTCGTATCCATACTTAACTGCTAGAGCCATTGTCCCACTACTTGTAATTAAAACGAACGTCATAAGTGCGATCAGTAATAAAGGAACTGGCACACCAAATGCTTCTAATGCAAATACTTCACTTGGATTTGGCCATTCGACTGGAGTTGAACCTCTTCCTTTCATATATGCAATTAAAAAACAACTAAATACAAATGTATCGCTCAGAAGGAATATCCACATCATTGCTTTACCCCAATGAACACCTTTGAACATTGTCTGGTCTGATCCAGTATCAGATGCCATACCTCTAAAACCTGGTTTTAATTCAAAGCCATCTATTTTAGGATCTGACATTTTATAAATCTTTGATTATGTTTTCTCCACTTTAGTATGAACCACTTCACTTGGAGGAGTAGTTTGAGGTATAAAATCATCTTTAGCCCCAGGTACACTGAAATCATACGGCCATCTGTGAACCACAGGCAATCTTTCACCAAAATTTCCATGTTCAGGTGGCTGTGTTGAAGTATGCCACTCTAAAGAATTTGCTTTCCATGGATTTTTAGGAGCTGGTTTTCCAGTCTTTAAAGTTTTAATTATATTGAAGATCAAAATAAATTGTGCTGCACCTACTAAGAAAGCAGCTAAACTAATAAATTCATTCATTCCTACAGCTGAAGTCATATACGGACTGTCATACATTTCATAATACCTTCTTGGAACCCCTATAAATCCTAGATAATGCATTGGGAAGTATATCGAATAAGCGCCTAAGAATGTTGCCCAAAAGTGCCATTTACCTAAAGTCTCATTTAATAATCTTCCAGTTATTAATGGAAACCAATGATATACCGCTCCCATGATAACCATAACCGGGGCTATACCCATTACCATATGGAAATGAGCTACAACGAAATAAGTGTCTGATAGTGGAACATCAACGGAAACATTTCCTAAAAATATACCAGTTATACCTCCATTAACAAATGTTACTATAAATCCTAAACACCAAAGCATTACTGTATTAATTCTTATGTTTCCTCTCCACAATGTCAAAATCCAGTTATAAACTTTCATAGCGGTCGGTACTGCTATTATAAGTGTTGTGGTAGCAAAAAAGAAACCAAACCATGGGTTCATTCCGCTTACATACATATGATGCGCCCAAACGAAAAAGCTTAAAGCACCAATTCCAACAATTGCCCATACCATCATTCTGTAACCAAAAATATTTTTTCTCGCATGAACTGAAATTAAATCTGAAACTATTCCAAATGCTGGAAGAGCTACGATATAAACTTCAGGATGACCGAAAAACCAGAATAAGTGTTGAAATAAAATTGGGCTTCCACCTCCATACTCAAGTACTTCTCCTGCTTTTAAAATTGTAGGCATAAAGAAACTTGTTCCGATAACTTTATCTAGTGTCATCATTATTGCACTTACTAGTAAAGCTGGGAATGCTAACATCGCTAAAACAGTTGCTGTAAAAATTCCCCATACAGTCAGTGGCATTCTCATTAAAGTCATACCTCTTGTTCTGGCTTGTAAAACAGTGATCATGTAATTTAGTCCACCCATAGTGAAACCAATTACAAAAAGAGCTAAAGACACTAACATTAGCAGAATACCCATTCCTGAACCTGGTGTACCCTCTAAAATAGTTTGTGGAGGATATAGTGTCCAGCCTGCTCCAGTTGGACCACCTGGAACAAAAAAGCTTGCCATTAAGACTGCTACTGCAACAAAGAACATCCAAAAACTTAACATGTTAACATATGGAAAAACCATATCTCTTGCACCGACCATCAACGGTATTAAATAATTTCCAAAGCCTCCTAAAAACAAGGCAGTTAAAAAATAAACTACCATTATCATTCCATGCATAGTTACAAATTGATAATAGTGTTCGGCAGTTATAAATCCTGCTAGCCCTGGAAAACCTAATTGTAATCTCATTAACCAAGATAAAATTAAACCCACAATTCCAGTAAAAACAGCAGTTAAAAAATATTGTACTCCAATTACTTTTGCATCCTGACAAAAAACCCATTTAGTTAAAAAAGTATGACCGTGGTATAAATCTTGTTCTGGTAACTCAGCCGGTCTTACGTAGTCCATATCTGGAGTCGAACCCGCAGAACCTGTAAGTGCTTCTGATGATTGTGCTTGATAACCAGATTTATTTTCGTATTCGTCAGACATAATTATTTTTCCTCTTTATATATAACTTTTTCAATATTTGAATTATTTTTTGCGACCTTTTTTGTCTCAATTTCCTTGTTTTGCTTAGCTAAAAGGTCTGAGAAGGTTTCTTGCTCTCCCAACCATTCTTGGTAACTATTAGGATCTTGCACCTCTACCCCACCTCTCATTGCATAGTGACCGACGCCGCAATATTCAGCACATAAAACTTCATACTCACCCACTTTGTTAGGCTCAAACCAATAATATGTTACAACTCCAGGCACAGCATCCATCTTTGCTCTAAATTGAGGCACGTACCAATTATGAAGCACATCTACAGATCTTAATAAAATTTTTACTGGCCTATTATTTTCTAAATTAATTATATCACTTTGTACCATTATATCGTCTCTCCCGTAAGGATCGTCTAGGTTGATACCAAATGGGTTATCGTCATTTATATTTACAACTTTTGTAGTGCCGAGTTTTCCATCATTACCAGGCAGTCTATATTGCCAGCCCCATTGCCATGCCATGACATCTATCTCAATTGAGTTTTTTGGAACGTTAACATATTGGTTCCAAATTATTAATCCTGGAGCGAGTAGAGCTGCAACTCCAAGTGTAGTGGCTACTGTTAAAATTTTTTCTAATTTTTTATCTTCAGGTTTATACTCTGCTTTTCTATCTTCTTTATAAGAATACTTAAAAACGCAATAAATCATGAAAAGACAAACAGCTACAAATACTCCTCCACCTACCCAAAAGGTGAGAGTTATAGTATCGTCCATTCCTTTCCAGTTTGATGCAATATCAGTCCAATACCAAGGTGTAAAAATATGGAAAAGTATTGAACCTAAAATGACTAAAAAAAATATTATACCTGCGTGCATGGCTATTTATATAGATTATTAATAGTATAAATACCTATGACAAAATGTCATAAAATTAAAGAAAATAAACTTATATATACAGTAAATTATGCTCGGTAAATTTGGAATTCTTGTAGTCTTACTCATTTTGGTCTTATTATTTTATGTTATCATATCTTTTGGAGCTGGGGCGTTCTCTAAAGAAGAAACAAAACCAGAAACAAAGAAATATTTAAAGTCAGTAAAAATATTATTAGCTGTAATAGCGGTTGTAGGGTCAATACTTGTGCTTTTTCTTGATTAAGAAATAAGTGTTTTGCACCAAGCAATAAATGAGTCATTAAAAATATAAATCATTAAAAAGAAAGCTAACCAAACTACTAATAAAAACATCCAGTACATAGATAACGCAGAAATATTATTTTCTTCATCTAAAATTTTATTCTGCTCCATTTTTAAAATTCTACCAGCTACTCTACCCCAAAAAAATAATCCTCCAAGCAAGTGCATTCCATGGAGCGCAGTAAAAATATAAAATGATGAAAAATATGAATTAGTTGAAACATAGTTTCCACTTTGCATTAATTGCACCCAAAAATACAATTGCCCAAATAAAAACAAATAACTTAGGCCACCAACTAAGATTATGTTTCTTTTTATTCTCATAGTTTCTTTTTGTTTTAAATCGCTAGTTATTTTTGAAAAAAAGTAAGCAATAACAAAAAGTACAAAAGTATTAATCCAAAGAAAGTTTGGTTTTAAAAGATATCTAGTGTCTTGTTCAGGTGGAATAGAATAAATGTACCCTGTAAATATTAAGCTAAACAAAACAGTTGCAATACCAAAGATAATTATTACAGCCGAAGTCTGAACAGAAAGATCGAAAGTCTTACCTATATGAGCATCATCTATTTTTGCTCTATCACTCTCCCAAGGTTTTTCAGTTAGTGTGCCGAAAAGTTTCTTTATAAAATTGCTCATGGATCCTATATAATAAATAATAATTATATATCAACAATGAAAATAAAAACATCAATTGCAATTATAAGTGGATGTCTGGTAATTTTTCTGTTTTTAATGCTACCAGTTTTTTTATCTATTCAAAATCAGAAGGAAGATCTTGTCGCATCATTCAAAGGATCAACTTTTTCACTTAAAGATGTAAACAATAATACAATAACTGAAAAATCTTTTGAAGGACCCTTAACAGCAATTTTTTTTGGTTTTACAAACTGCCCTGATATATGTCCAATGACGTTAAGCAATATAGATTTAGTTATTAAAAATTTAAATGAACAAAAAAAGAAAAAATTTAAGGTTTTCTTTGTAAGTATAGATCCTGAGAGAGATAGTCCTAGTGTAATAAAAAATTATCTAGACACATTTGAAAACCAAATGTTTGGAATAACTGGTGATCCAAAAAAAGTTTTTCTATTATCTCAATCCTGGGGTGTCTTATCAGAAAAAATATTTAATGAGGATGGAAATTATTTAATTAATCACAGTTCGTCGGTATTACTCTTAAAAGACGGAAAGTATTTAGACAGAATTAATCATCACGCTAAATACAAGGATATGTTCAAGGTGATAGATAAATATTTAAGATAATAAAGTATAACTGATTATTGAAATCATCGCTATTGCAGCAGTTTCAGATCTTAAAATATTTTTATTAACATTTATAGGAATTATATTTTTCATTTTAGAAATAATTTCTCTTTCTTTAATTGAGAAATCACCCTCTGGTCCAATCAAAATACACAACGGCTTGTCTCTTTTAATGTCAATTTTTTTATTTTTTGAATTAAGATCACCAAAAAGAATTGTTATATCAATATTTTCTTTTAAAAATTCTTCAAGATTTTTTAATTTATCTAAAATTGGTAAATTTAATCTATTACTTTGTTCTGATGCTTCAACAATAATTTTTTTAATTCTTTTTTCATTTATATTCCTTACGACAGTACGATCGGAAAGCAGTGGGATAAATCTGGTTACTCCAAGCTCGGTGGCTTTTTGAATCATTAAGTTTAGATAATTTAGTTTAATAGGTGTGAAGGCAAGCCATATTTCTGTTGGATTATCTGCTGACCTTAATTTTTTTTCTACTGAAAACTCTACAATTCCTTTTATTATATTTTCTACTTTTGCTTCAAATTCCCCAGATTGATTAAACAAACTAAAATTTTGTCCCTCTTTAATTCTCATCACCTTATGAATATAGTGTGATTGAGTTTTATCTAATTTAGATTTTAAATTTATATATAAACTTTCACTAAAAAATAATCTAATATTACTCATTTAAATAAGTTAATTTATGAAAAATCTTAAAGCAATAATTTTCGATGCTTATGGAACGTTATTTGATGTGAATTCAGCAGCTGAGAAATGCAAAAGTAAAATTGGTGATAAGTGGGAAAATTTTGCAAACTATTGGAGAACAACCCAGTTAGAATATACATGGCTAAGAAGTATGATGAGTAAACATAAAAATTTCTGGCAAATAACTGAGGACAGCTTAGACAAAGCTATGAAAAAATTCAAAATACACAATAACATGAGAAGTGAGCTTTTAAACTTGTATAAAATTTTATCTCCATACCCAGAAACTAAAGAAGCCTTAAAACAACTAAAAAATAAAAACTATAAAATTGCTATTCTCTCAAATGGTACACCTTCACTACTAAATGAGTTAGTTGAAAAAAACGACATGAAAAACTTATTTGATGATATTTTTTCAATAGAGGAGGTTGGAATATTTAAACCAAGTTCAAAAGTGTACGAAATCCCTGTTGCAAAATATAAAATAGATAAAGGAGAGATTGCTTTTTTAAGTTCAAATACATGGGATATTTCTGGAGGTGGAAATTTTGGATACAATTGTTTCTGGGTCAATAGAAATAATGATGTATTTGATAATTTGGATTATTCGCCTAAGTATGAATTAAAAAATTTAAATGAATTACTTGATATTATTTAATTAAGCATTATTTCAGAATAATTATGACAAATATTTTAGATCTTTTTGCAAGAATATTAATTTCAACATTATTTTTAATAAATGGAATTTTTAAAATAACTAATTATGATGGCACTGTTGATTGGATGGAAGGATATGGTGTGCCTGGAATTCTTATAATACCAGCAATAATAATAGAAATATTAGGTCCAATTTTAATAATAGTAGGATATCAAACAAAAATTACTGCGGCATTTTTAAGTTTATTTTGTTTGGTAACAGCAATTATATTCCACAATGAATTTAGTAACCAAATGCAACTAACCTCTTTTTTAAAGAATATTGCATTAGCAGGTGGATTTTTGTTTCTTGTTATTAATGGTTCAAAAAAATTCAGTTTAGATAATAAACTTAAGTAATTATGAAAAATATTGAGGTCGAGAAAATAATCAAGCCCATACTGTCGTCAGACGGTGCTGGCGTTAAATTAAAAAGAAGCATTGGGGTAGAGCCAAATTATTATGATCCATTTTTAATGTTAGATGAGTTTGGATCAGAAGATAAAGAGGATTACATAGGTGGTTTTCCACCACATCCTCATAGAGGAATTGAAACAGTAACATACATGCTTCACGGTGAGTTTGAGCATAAAGATAGTACGGGCGGGAAAGGTAGAATGAAAGCTGGTGATGTACAGTGGATGAAAACTGGCAGTGGCATCATTCATTCAGAAATGCCTGCAATGAGTGATGGAAAGCTTCAAGGTTTCCAATTATGGATTAATATGCCTGCTAAATTAAAAATGAGTAAACCTGAATACATTTATATAGACTCTAAGGAAATGCAGATACATAAGGATCTGGATAAGACTGTAAAAACAATAGCGGGTAAATTTGAAAAAGCTGAAGGTCCAATTAAAGGTCATAATGTAGAACCAATTTATTTTGATATAGAATTAAATAAAGATAAAGAGTTTGTATTTGATCTTCCTAGTACTCACAATTCACTAATTTATTTAGTAAATGGTGAAATTCAAATTGGAGAAAAGAAACATGACAGAATTAGTAATTCAAATTTAATTTTACTATCTAGGGGTGAAAATCTTAAAGTTAAATGTATTTCTAATTCAAAATTCTTGCTTATTTCAGGAAAACCCATTAATGAACAAATTGCTAGAGGAGGTCCGTTCGTTATGAATACTAAATCTGAAATTTTACAAGCTGTGAACGATTATCATAATGGAACTTTTGTAAAATAGTGCAAGCAATTGAAATAAAAAAAACTGGTGGTCCTGAAGTTTTAGAGCTAAAAGATATTAAGCTTGAAGAACCTAAAGATGGTGAAGTTCTCATTAAGCATACAGCTATTGGTTTAAATTATATCGATACATATCACAGATCAGGCTTATATCCTCTTCCTCTACCGTCTGGAATAGGATTAGAAGCAGCTGGCATAATAGAAAAAATTGGAAAAAACGTTGGTGATTTTAAAGAAGGAGATAAAGTTGCTTATGCTGCTGCACCGATAGGCTCATACTCTTCACATAGAATTTATCCTGTCAAAAGTTTAGTAAAAGTTCCAGATGGAATAGATCTTGAGATTGTTGCAACATTAATGACTAAAGGTCTGACAACTTTTTATCTATTACATAAAACATACGCTGTAAAATCAGGTCAAAAAATATTATTTCACGCTGCAGCGGGAGGTGTTGGCCAAATTTTTTGTCAATGGGCAAAAAGCTTGGGTTGTGATGTGATAGGAACTGTTGGATCTGATGAAAAAATTGAAATTGCAAAAAAATTTGGTTGTACTCATGTAATTAATTACTCTAAAGACGATTTTCAGAAAAAAGTTATGGAAATAACTAATGAGGAAGGTTTGCCAGTTGTTTATGATGGTGTGGGAAAGTTAACAATGGAAAAGTCTCTCGGGTGTTTAAAAATGAGGGGGACTTTTGTTTCTTTTGGAAATGCCTCAGGAAAACTTGATCCTCTCGATGTTGGAAAGTTAATTGCACCAAAAGGACTATTTTTAACTCGCCCTAGTATCGCACATTATACTGCAACAAGAAAAGAATTAGACGAAGCGGCTGACAAACTTTTTGAAATGGTGAAAACACAAAAAGTAATGATTGATATTTTTAAAAAGTATAGCTTAAAAGATGCCGTGAATGCTCATAAAGATTTAGAGGGAAGAAAAATTATTGGACCCGCGATCATAGTTCCTAATTAATCAATTTTTACATCCATATCTGACATATGTAGATTAAGAGCATTTGTAGATATTTGTATTTCTCTAATAAAAAATGCGATTGAAATTATCATTGATAAACAACAAGAACCAAAAATAACTCTTGCCACAAACAATTCATCTAAATAAAGGGCAAATACTGTTAACATATTAAACAAAAATCCAAAAGCCGCAAACATTATAGTCCATCTTAAAATAGATATACGGCTACTCAAATTTAGAAATTGTTTTTTCCATTCTGGTGGTACATGTTTTTCATAAACATGCTCATCGTGGAGCTCTCTAATTAATTTACTTAAAGTATGAAATCTATTGCTATATACACCCATCAAAAGTGGAATGGCGGGAAACATGAGCGCTGTTACAGTATAATCAATATTCATACGAATCAGTTTGATTATGAATCTACCCTTTGCTATTTACAAGTAAATTCTAATGGAAAAAATTTATTACTTTATTGAACTTACCAGGATAAAAAGACCTATTGGATATATGCTTTTATTTTGGCCATGCGTTTGGGGTCTAACAATAGCTTATGATTTTTCAAACAATATACAAATTTTTCTAAAATACGGAGTATTATTCTTATGCGGATCAATATTAATGAGATCAGCTGGTTGCATTATTAATGATATTGTAGATAAGGATTTTGACGCAAAAGTTTCAAGAACTAAAACAAGACCCATAGCCTCTGGTAAAATTTCTGTTAGGCTTGGTCTATTTTATTCGGCATTTCTTTGCCTAATTGCTTTTTTAGTTTTGATTCAATTTAATACGTTTACCATAATACTGGCAATGTGCTCTATGCCCTTAGCATTTTCATATCCTTACATGAAAAGATTTACTTACTGGCCTCAGTTATTTCTTGGTATAACATTTAACTATGGTTTAATACTTGGTTGGACAGCTATAAGTGAAAATCTTACTATTATTCCATGTGTATTTTATTTTGGGGCCATATTTTGGACATTAGGATACGACACAATATATGGATACCAAGATTTAAAAGATGATGAAATAATAGGAGTTAAATCAACATCAATAAAATTTAAAAAAAATCCAAAATTATTTTTATTTGTATGCTACTCTATTTTTTTTATTTCTCTTTTCTATATTGGTCTTAGTATGATTTTTTCTTACATCTATTTTTTTGGTTTATTTTTAATTTTTTTACATTTATTTATTTTTCAAATTTTGCAATTAAATATTAACAAAGAAAAAATATGTCTTAAAATTTTTAAATCGAATAACTTTTTAGGCTTTTTAATATTTGTAAATTTATTATTTGGTAAAATAATTATATGATGACAACTAAAGAAACTTTAGCAAGATTATATAATGATTACACAAAAAAATATGTAAATAAAATTATAGCTTCAATTTTTTTGTCAATGATAGTTGCTGCTGCTACTTCTTCTATTGCTTGGCTTTTAGATCCAGCTATTAAAAAAATATTTTTAGAGAAAGATCAGAAACTTATTTGGATTATTCCATTAGCTATAATTATCGCTTTTTCTGCAAAAGGAATATCATTGTACTTGGCAAAAGTTATAATGATTGGTGTTGCTGAAGATATTAAAAAAAATATTCAAAAAGACATGATATCTAGTTTGGTCAAAGCAGATACATCCATTATTGACAATAAGCATACAGGAAAATTTATTTCAAATCTGACCTATGATACATCACTTATAGTTAATCTAGTAAGTACTGCTCTGCTAAATCTGTTTAAAGATACAATTACTTTAATAGGACTTTTAACTGTTATGTTTTATCAAAATTGGAAATTATCGCTTATAGCAATAATTATGATACCTTTGGCATCTTTAGCTGCAAAAACTTTAGGAAAAAGAATAAGCAAAGTAACAACAGAAGCTCAAATTAAATCTGGTGAACTTAATAAGCATTTAATGGAAATTTTTAAAAATCACAAACTTATAAAAATATTTCAAAAAGAAACATTTGAAGTAAATAGGACAGATGTTTTTTTAAATAGTCTTAAAGAAAAAGCAAAAAAAATAAATATAGTATTCACTAGAGCCTCACCAATTATGGAAGTTTTGACTGGGATAATGATAGCGCTACTTATCTTTTACTCTGGTAAATTGATAGTTGATGATCAGCTAGCAATTAATAATTTTTTTTCATTTTTAGCAGCGATGATGCTTGCTTATCAACCTGTTAGATCGTTAGCAACCTTAAATCTTAGTATAAGTACAGGTCTGTCAGCTGCAAAAAGAATAATTCCAATAATAGATACAAAAAATGAAATTGTTGAAACCGAAACAAAAAAAGATCTGGAGATTAAAAATTGCGATATAAGATTTGAAAATTGTAATTTTAAATATGGCACATCAGAAAATACTGTTCTTCATAATTTAAATATGAATATTGTAGGTGGAAAAATGACTGCTCTCGTTGGATATACTGGAGCAGGAAAATCCTCAATAATAAATTTATTACCTAGATTTTATGATTGTCAAAAGGGAGATATAAAAATTGATGGGCAGTCAATATACGATATAAGTATTTACGATCTTAGAAAAAATATTTCTATCGTTACACAGGATATTACGCTCTTCGACGATACAATAAAAAATAATATTTTGTACGCAAATCAAAATGCGTCTGATGAAGAGGTTGAGATTGTGGCAAAAAATTCATTCTCTGAAGATTTTATAAATAAACTTCCTGAGCAGTACGACACTATAATAGGAGAAAATGGTGTTCGATTGTCTGGTGGAGAAAAACAAAGAATTTCAATAGCTCGAGCTATGCTAAAAAAAACACCTATTATTCTTCTAGATGAGGCTACATCGTCATTAGATGCTGAAACCGAAAGCAAAATTCAAAATGCAATGGAAATTCTAACAGAAAATAAAACAACTATAGTAATTGCACATAGATTATCTACAATATTGAACGCGCATAAAATTTTTGTTGTTGATAAGGGAAATATTGTAGCTGAAGGAAATCATAAAGAATTAATAGAAAATTCTGAAATTTATAAAAATTTTTACCAAAAACAAGCTAAACAAAATTGATGGTATTATTTATCTATAGAACCTTAATAAATATAATTTTCATATTATCACCAATAATAGTTTTAATTAGAATTGTTAAAAAAAAAGAAGATTTAAAGAGGTTTAAAGAAAAGTTTTGTTTTTTTTCAAAGAAAAAAATAAAAAAAAAATTGATTTGGTTTCATGGAGCAAGTGTTGGTGAAATTTCAAGTATAATTCCATTAGTTTTTAAATTAGAAGAAAATAAAAAAATAGATCAAATATTAATTACATCATCAACTTTAAGTTCTGCGAATGTTTTAAAGAAGTTTAAGTTTAAAAAAACAATACATCAATTTTATCCAATAGATACAAACCATATATCAAAAAAATTTTTAGATTACTGGAGTCCTTCTCTAGCGATATTTATAGATTCAGAAATTTGGCCAAATATGCTTTTAAATTTAAAAAAAAAATCAATTCCAATATTTCTGCTAAATGCAAGAATTACAAAAAAGTCTTTCAATAGATGGAAGAAATTAGGAGAATTTAGCAAAAAAATTTTCCAGTGTTTCGAAAAATCCCTTGTTTCAAATCAAGAAACAGTAAAATATTTAAAATACTTTAAAGTAAAAAATATAAAATTTTTTGGTAATTTAAAATTTGTACAAAATAAAAATAAAAATCTTTCCTTACCCACAAAAATTCAAAATATTATTTTAAGTAAAAGAACTTGGTGTGCGTCAAGCACGCATGAAGGAGAAGAATTAATTTGTCTAAAGGTGCATAAAAACTTGAAAAATAAATATAAAAATTTTTTTAGTATTATTATCCCAAGACACGTTGATAGATCATTAGAAATTGTTCGAATGATCAAAGAAGAAAATTTGAGAGTACATAGACATAGCTGGAAAAGTAAAGTCCCCTCAGATTTAGATATATATTTGGTTGACACTTATGGGGAAACCGAAAAATTTTTTAATCTTATTAAAATAGTATTTATAGGTGGATCTTTAGTTAATCACGGTGGTCAAAATCCCTTGGAGTCTGTAAGGCATGGTTGTAATGTTCTGCACGGACCTAATGTTCATAACTTTAAAAATATTTACAATTACTTAGATAAAATTAAATTATCTACAAAAGTAGTAAACGATAAAAGCTTATGTAAAAGTATTGATAAGTTATTTAAAAGTAAAACCAAAACAAAATCGGTTGTGAAAAAAGTAAAAAAATTAGGTGACAGTGTTTTTTTTAATACAGTAAAAGAGATTAACAAAACTTTAGCAAAATGATTTTTAATAAACCAAAATTTTGGGATAAAAAAAAACCCAATTTTTTTGCAATTTTACTCTTCCCATTTTCAAAGATTGTAACGCTAATTAGTAATCTAAAAAGTGGTGAGAATTTTAAAAATTCTAATATAAAAACCATCTGTGTCGGTAATATTTATGTTGGGGGCACTGGGAAAACTCCTCTCTCAATTAAAATCAATAATATGTTAAACGAAAAAAAATTTAAAAGCGTTGTTGCTAAAAAGTTTTATAATGAGCAAAAAGATGAGCAAATATTAATTAAAAATAAAACAAATCTTATAACCAAAGGCTCTCGAAAAGATTGCTTAAATGAGGCTATTAAACAAAATTTTCAGATTGTTGTATTTGATGACGGTTTGCAAGATAAGTCTATTAGCTATGATATTAAAATTTGCTGTTTTAGTTCAAACACTTGGATTGGTAACGGGTGGGTCATACCAGCAGGACCATTAAGGGAGAATATTTATTCCCTGAAAAAATTTGATATAGTTTTTTTAAATGGTGCAGATATTAATAATGAAGAGAAAAGAGAACAAATTTTTAAAATCAATAAAAATATTAAAATTTATGAAAGCAATTATAAGCTTAAAGCTTTAGATAAGTTTGATATTTCTCAAAATTATGTTGCATTTTCTGGAATCGGAAATCCAGAAAACTTTAGCTTAACTTTAAAGGAAAATAATTTTAAAATACTGAAATATTTTTCATTTCCAGATCATTATGATTACAATAAAAGGGATATTAATGTTATTAAAAAATTTGCTGATAAAAATAAAGCAAAAATAATTACCACAGAGAAGGATTACCTAAGGATAAAAAAAGAATTCAGAAATGATATCAGATTTATTGAAATGGAATTAGAAATACATAACGAAACTGAATTTAACAACCTTATCCTGGATAAAAAATGAAAAGTATAAAATACTTTATTGAATATTTATTTATTAAATTACTTTTTTTAATATTTAAGTTGATAGGGTACGGAAATGCTTCAAATTTAGGTGCAAAAATAGGATCTATTTTTGGACCTATTTTTAGATCAAAAAAAATAATAAAAAAAAATATTCAAAATTGTTTACCAAACATAAGCAATAATGATATGGATAATTTAACAGTAAAAATGTGGGAAAATTATGGAAGAATATTTTCCGAGTACATGTATATAGAAAAATTTAGATCAAAAAAATTAGAAAAATTTATCAATATTAAAGGTATTGAAATATTAGAAAAAATCAAAAGAGAAGGTAAGCCAGTAGTTTTTATTTCTGGTCATTTTAACAATTTTGAACTAATGGCTATGCAGTTAGAATTGTCAGGTATTAAACTTTCAGCAATTTACAGGCCGTTAAATAATTTTTTTTTAAATAAAACAATGGAAAATTTAAGAAAAAATTTTATTTGTAAAAACCAAATAAAAAAGGGAATTGGTGGAGTTAGAGAAATTATAAAATCATTTTCAGAAAATTACTCTATAGCTTTGATGATTGATCAACGTGTTTCTGAAGGTGATAAACTACTTTTGTTTAATAATCCTACTTACACAACTACTATTCCAGGGCAATTGGTAAAAAAATATAAATGTCCAGTTGTGCCAATTTATATCCAAAGAAAGGATAAAATTTTTTTTGATATGATAATTGAAGATCCAATTTATTTTGGTGATGAAGAAAATGTTAAAAGTATTACTCAAAAGCTTAATAATTGGTTAGAACGTAAAATATTGTTGAATCCAGAACAATGGATCTGGACGCATAATAAATGGAGATTATAATCTATTGATTTTATCTTTTTTTTGAAGCTTCTACGTATGAATAATAAGCTTCTTGCAATTCAACGTTCCAGTAGCTAAGTTTTTCAAGTTTTATCTCTTTTCCTGAAACTGCACAAATAACGTGATCGCCATTTTCGATTATTTCAAAGTTATTTGGCATATATTTTAATTTAGCTAATTTATTTTTCATTATTTAGTTGTATAAAATATATATGAACATTGGAATTATTGGAAGTGGGGGAAGAGAACATTCGCTTTGTTTTAAACTAAAAGAGTCGAAATTAGTAAAAAAAATATTCTGTTTCCCTGGGAATGCTGGAACAGAGACAATCGCTGAAAACATAAATCTTGATATAACAGATTTTGAAAAAATTCATAAAACTTGCGAGCAAAAAAAAATTGAATTAGTTATCGTTGGTCCAGAGAAACCTCTTGTAGATGGCATTGTTGAGTATTTTAAGAATACAAAAATTAAAATATTCGGTCCAGATAAGATTAGTTCTCAATTAGAGGGATCAAAAACTTTTACTAAAAAACTTTGTAAAAAGTACAAAATACCAACATCTAATTTTGAGATTTTTAATGAGGAAGAATTGGCATTAAATTATTTATCCTCTATTCAATATCCGATTGTTGTTAAAGCTGACGGGCTAGCGGCTGGAAAGGGTGTTTATATTTGCAAAAATCTAGATGATGCAAAAAAAGCAGTAAAAGAAATTTTTGGTGGACGTTTTGGAAAAGCTGATTGCGTTTTAATAGAAGAGTTTTTGAATGGAGAAGAAATGAGTTATTTTATTATTTCTGATGGAGAAACGCATAAATTTTTTCAAACAGCACAAGATCATAAGAGAGTTGGTGAGAATGACACCGGCAAAAACACTGGGGGTATGGGTGCATACTCGCCTTCAAGACTCTACACAAATGATTTAGATAAAAAAATTAATGAAAAAATAATTCAACCAACATTAAATGGCATTAAAGAACTTGGTAGCAATTATTCTGGGTTTCTTTATATAGGCTTGATGATAGTCAAAAATGAACCTTATCTGATAGAATTTAATGTAAGAATGGGTGATCCTGAGTGTCAAACCATCTTACCAATTTTAGATACTGATTTGGCAGAAATAATCTTAGCTTGTTGTAATAAAAAATTACAAGATATAGACATAAAGTGGAAGAATAAAAAAAGTGTATGTATAGTATTATGTTCAAATGGATACCCAGAGAGTTATAAAAAAAATATAATAATTAATGGTTTAAAAAATCTCAAAATTGACAGAGATGAATACATATTTCATGCAGGAACTGCAATTAAAGACGATAAATATTTAGCAATTGGTGGGAGAGTATTAAATGTCATAGTGACTACTGAAAATTTTAAAAATTCTAAAGATAAAGCTATAAAAATTTTGAATGATCTAGATTGGAAAGGTGGTTTTTTTAGAAAAGATATTGCTTACAAGGTTACTTAAATATGAGAATAATTTCTGGAAAATTTAAGAATAAAACAATTCTTTTACCAACTGATAAAAATACCAGACCATTAAGAGATATGGTTAAAGAGTCTATATTTAATATCTTAAAACATTCAAATTTATTTCAAAATGAAATCTCAAATTCATTGATACTAGATCTATATTCAGGATCGGGTTCTTTTGGACTTGAATGCTTATCAAGAGGGGCATCGAAAGTTATTTTTTGTGAAAACTATTTACCTGCGTATAAAATTTTAAAAAAGAACTTAAACTCATTAAATTGTAAAAATCAAATGGAAATATTTAATGAAACAGTTTTTAACTTCATAAGTAATATTAATCATAAAATTAAGTTTGATATAATTTTTATGGATCCTCCTTATAAAGAGGATAAGATAAACGAATTATTAGGTTTAATTTTTGAAAAAAAAATCTTAAAACATAATGGTTTGCTAATAATTCACAGAAATAAAAAAACAAAAGATGAATTTCCAATTAATTATAAAATTATTTTAGATAGAACTTATGGATTATCAAGAATATTTTTTGGAAAACTTTAATTTGTAAGAATTTTTTTTGTCTCCGTTTTTATTAATTCTACTGAAGGCTGATCAAAAGGATTTACTTTCATTGCATCTCCTAAAAGAATAGTTTCTAGCATAAAAAAAGTAAACAACTCCCCCAAAGCCTCTTCCGAACGCTGTAAAACTTTGAAACTTCGAAAAGGGATTTTCTTTGTTCTAAAAACATTTTCCGTAGCTTTTTTTTGAGCTGATTTAATTTGATATAAATTCTTATTTTTTAAATAATTAAAAGAATTTAATAATTGTGAGTTTTTTATTTTTTGACCGCTATGATCATTAACATCAAAAAAAGTAAAAAAACAATTTTTAGGACCGTCTAAGTATAATTGCATTAAACTATGATTATCTTTTGGCATACTTGAAATCATGGGTAAAATACCTTTAGAATTTTTTCCTAAACTTTCGGCAACTAACTGTTGATACCAGGCAAAAAGATCATGGGAAAGTTCATCATAATTCAAAATGACGGAATTGTATTTTTTTTTACTTAAAAAATATATTGTAGATACTACACTGTCTAATAATGAATTAATAAAATTTTTATTCTTAATAAGATTATTGAAATTTTTAAATTTTTCAGGTTTTAAGCCCATAAAAATTGCTGGCAACATTCCGACCTCAGAAAGTACTGAATATCTGCCTCCTATATAATTTTTATGATTAATTATTTGACAATTAAGTTTACTTGCAAGAGTCCTTACATAATTGTTAGAATTTTCACATATGAATAAATTATTTCTTTGATTCTTTATTGCAGAGTAGTTCGATATTGTTTCTAGGGTATTTCCCGACTTTGAAATAATTATATTTAATCTCTTTTCATTTGACTGATGATCTTTCCTCGAATTTAGGTTATCTATAAAAGTAAATTTTTTTTTTACTTTAGGCTTTAGAAAATTGTAAATAGCTTTTGTTCCTAAGGATGAACCTCCCATTCCAACTAAATTGTAACTATTTAACTTTTTAAATTTTTTTATTTGTTGCTGTGAAAAATCATAAGAATATTCATTTGAAAAACTTTTTATAAGCTTATGATTTTTGTAAAAATTTAAAGCTTTTAGTAATCTATATTTAATTTGTTTCTTATTTTTTTTTATACCAAATTCTTTAAGACAGATATTTTTTGTTAACATTAATTGTTTTTAATTTGTTTAAGAACAAACTCCTCAGCTGACTTATCGATACTTTGAGGATCATTACTAATATCGTTATTTTTAAGTAATTTTTCTAAATCTTTATCTAATTTTTCAGCTTGATCTTCTTCCTCTACTTTTATTTTATTTGGCTCTGGCAGCTCACCAAATTCTGGTGGAATTTCAAGAGGATTTTTTTTCTCGATTAAAAATTCGTCGCTGTTCTTATTTTTTTTTCCCGCCAGACCATCTTGCAAAGTTTGGCAAGAGCTTAAAATAATTAAAGTTAAAATTAAAATTGAAAATTTATTATTCATTTATTTTTTCTTTTTTATTATAAAATAATTCAACAAAAATAAGGCATAAAATTCCAAATGAAATAAATATATCAGCAACATTGAAAATAAACCAATGAAAATCATTATAATTTAAATCTATAAAATCAGGAACTGCAGAATAATAAAGTCTATCGAATAGGTTGCCAAGTGATCCACCTAAAATGACAAAAAATATAAGTCCTTTATAATTACTCGCCTTTACACCAAGGTATAAAATCACAAAATTAACTAATACGATTATTAATGTAATTAAATTATAAACAAATTGTTTTTCAAATGACAATAATCCAAAACCTATTCCTGTATTCCAAACTAAAATTATATTTATAAATTGATTTAGATAAATATCTACTTCGCCATAAGTTTCAGCAATATTTATAATATAAATCTTTGAAATTCTATCTAAAGTAAAAATTAATAATGTAATTAAAAAATAAAAAAAAATTTTTTTGTTTAAAAATTTTGTCATTTAAAATTGCATGTTGGGTGTCTTTCACACTCTGTTTCTCTAATTTTCCAACAAATAGTACATTTTTTTCCGTTTGCTTTTGAAGTTTTTACTTCTATGTTGTCTTTTGCATTTTCATCCAAAATAGTATTTGCAAGTGAAGTTATACATATTTCTGAAAAATCATATTTTTTTGCAATGTCATATAGGTCCTTACTCAATCTGATATCAATTGCAGTTTCTAAGCTAGATCCTATTGTTTTGGCTGCTCTTTTTTCTTCAATACTTATATTTGCTATATCTCTTATTTTGTTAATTTTTTCCCAGTTGTTATTAAGTTCCTCATCTTTCCAAGATTTTGGAAATTCTGGAAATTTTTTTAAATGAATACTGTTTTTTTCATCTTTGTTTAAAAGACTAAAAATTTCCTCTGTCGTAAAAGATAAAATTGGTGCAAACCATTTTAGCAAGGCATCCAATATTGTATTTAATATTAAAATACAACTTTGTCTCTTATCTGAATTTTTTTTATCGCAATATAGAGTGTCTTTTCTGATATCAAAATAAAATGAAGAAAGATCTACAGTACAGAAGTTTAATAGTTCTTTGTACAAAACATGAAAGTTGTACTCTCTAAAATTTGCTTTAAATTTTTCATTCAATATATACAATTTGTGTAACATTAATTTTTCGAGTTCTGGAAGTTTGCTAATATCAATATTGGTATATTCTTGCTCTAAATAATTGTCATTTATATTTCCCATTAAGTATCTAAATGTATTTCTTATCTTCCTATATGCTTCAGCATGTTGCTCTAAAATTGAGTAGTCTATTCTCAAATCTTCAGAGTAATCGGATGCAGTAACCCAAACCCTAAGAATATCTGCTCCATATTTTTTTAAAATATCCTCAGGAAAGATCTGGTTCCCTAAAGATTTTGACATTTTCAAACCCTTACCATCCATCACAAATCCGTGAGATAAGATACTTTCAAATGGAGCTCTGCCTCTTGTTCCACAAGATTCTAATAATGATGAGTGAAACCATCCTCTATGTTGATCTGATCCCTCTAGGTACATAGATGCAGGCCATTTTAAATCTCCTCTTTTTTCTAGAACAAATGAATGTGTAGATCCACTATCAAACCAAACCTCAACAATATCTTTTAGTTTAACAAAATCTTCAGCTTTATATTTATCTCCTAAAAACTTTTGAGGGTCATCTGAAAACCAGCAATCTGATCCTTCTTTTTCATAGATAGACGCAATATTTTCAAAAACATCTTCATCTACCAAAACTTTACCATCTGATTTAGAAATAAATATAGGCAATGGTACGCCCCAAACTCTTTGTCTAGAAACACACCAATCTGGTCTTGTTTCAATCATTGATCTCAATCTTTCTTTCCCTTTTGCAGGATAAAATTCCGTATCATCAATAGCTTTTAAAGCTTTATCTCTTAATTTATGGCTTTCCATAGAAATAAACCATTGAGGTGTAGCTCTATGAACTAACGGAGCTTTAGATCTCCACGAATGAGGATATGAGTGGTTTAGTTTTCCATTTGCTAATAAATTTTTTTCATTTTTAAGCTTCTCAATAACAATTGGGTTTGCTTTAAAAATATGAATACCTTCAAAATTTAAAACATGTTTTGTATACTTTCCATCATCATCAACCGTTTCGACAGCTTTAATATTATTATTTAAACATAAATTAAAATCATCTGGACCATGGCTTGGAGCGCAGTGTACTATTCCTGAGCCTTGTTCTGTCGTAACAAACCTTGCCTCAAGCATCGGTATATCATAATTGTAACCTATGTTCTTAAATGGATGGGAACAAACTACTCCATCGAAATCAGATCCATTTATTTCACTTATAATTTTGTAGTCGTTAATTTTACAATCCTCAACTACACTTTTTAAAAGATCTTTTGCAATTATAATTTTTCTAGTGTTGAAATCACCTTTGTCATTAACTTGTATTACAACATATTTCAAAGATTTGTTGTAAGCTAAAGCTTTATTTGCTGGTATCGTCCATGGTGTAGTTGTCCAGATAATTACTTCAGCGCCTAAAAGATTTTCTAATTTAGATTTTTGAATATGAAACGAAACATAAATTGTATCTGATGTATGATCCATATATTCAACCTCTGCATCAGCTAGAGCAGTTTTCTCTACAGTGGACCACAAAACTGGCTTGTAGCCTCTATATAAACTACCTTCTTTTAAAAATTTACCTAATTCCCTTACTATTTGAGCCTCAGCATCATAACTCATTGTAGAATAGTAATTTTCCCAATCTCCAACAACTCCGAGCCTTTTAAATTGCTCTTTATGAACTTTGATCCATTTATTAGCAAACTCTCTGCATTCTTTTCTAAATTCAACGACTGGCACGTCATTTTTATTTTTTTTATTTTTTTTATATTGTTCCTCTATTTTCCATTCAATCGGCAAACCATGACAATCCCATCCCGGAACATATACTGAGTCTTTACCATCCATTTGATGAAATTTTGTAATTATATCTTTAAGAATTTTGTTAAAAGCTGTTCCCATATGAATATTACCATTTGCATAAGGAGGCCCATCATGAAGAACAAACTTTTCTTTGCCTTTATTATTTTCTCTTAATAAATTGTAAAGATCGATTTTATTCCAATGTTCAACGATCTTAGGTTCTTTCAATGGGAGATTTGCTTTCATTGAAAAAGCTGTTTTTGGAAGGTTTATTTGATCTTTGCTCATTTTAATTTTTTAGCCATTTTTAAATCTTTTTTTATCTGTTTTTTTAATTCATCTATACCATTAAATTTTTTTTCACCTCTGATAAACTTCAAAAACTCAACAGTTAGCTTTTTATTATAAAGATTTTTTTTAAAATTAAAAATATTTACCTCAAGAAGAATTTTATTTTGGTTAAATGTAGGTCTATATCCCAAGTTTGCGATACCACTCAATTTTTTTTTTGTATTATCAATTAAGATTTTAACTGCATAAACTCCTGGTTTAGCTATCACATAATTTCCAATGTCTATGTTGCAAGTTGGAAACCCAATAGTTTTACCTAATCTTCTTCCGTATTGTACAATTCCCTGAATTGACCAATTTCTATCTAAGTATTTATTGGCAGTAGAGATTTGTCCTTTCTCTAGAAGTTTCCTTATAGATGTTGAGGATATAATCTTTTTCTTTTTTTTTAAAGGTGATGGATTTATTATTCTATATTTAAATTTTTTTTCAAAAGATTTTAATAATTTTACATCTCCCTCACGCTTATTTCCAAATCGAAAATTATTACTTACAAAAATTAATTTTGCAGATAATTTTTTGTAAAGGAATTTTTCAATAAATTGATTACATTTTATTTTTGAAAATTTTATGTCAAATTTTTTGTTAATAACAAAATCAACTTTAAATTTTTTTAAAATATTCAACTTTTGATCAAAGTTGGATATTCTATAATTTTTAATTTTTTTAAAAAAAAACATTTTAGGGATTGGATCAAATGTCACTACCCCAATTTTATAATTTTTTCTTTTTTTTAATATTAAAGCTTTTTTAAATAGTTTTTGATGTCCTAAATGAACACCATCAAAATTACCAATTAATATAATTGAGTTTTTGTGTTTTTTTTGAACATCAAAATTTTTGTAATATTTTATTTTACTTACCATTTTAAAAGTGATTGATAATAATTAATCTTTACATTGTATTTTAATTGAACTTTTTCAATATTTTTATCTATTTCTTTTTTATGTATACCCGAAGATATTAGCATAGAGTCGAAATTTTGAATATTAGCTCCTTTAATATCTGTATTAAGATTATCTCCAATACATAATATTTTTTTATTTTGTATGTCTGCAGATTGTTGATATACGGGTGGATAAGGTTTTCCAAAATATTCAACTTTTCCTCCAAGATCTTCAAATATTTTTGCTACCGAGCCTGCGCAATATTCTGTAATATTACCTCTATCTACGATCAAATCAGGATTTGTACATATCATTATTTTACCAATTAGATTTTTAAATAATTCTTTATAATATTTTAGGTCTTCTTCATATTCTTCAAAAAGTCCTGTGCACAGTATAAAATCGGATTGTTCTAAATTATCAATTTTATTTTTTTCAAACAGCTTAAAAAGATCAAAATCTCTTGGGGGTCCGATATGATAAAATTTTTTTTCTTTATAATTTTTTTCTAAATGTTTAAGTGCAGACTCCCCAGATGTATAAACTTTTCTACATTTATTTTCATCCAGTCCCATTTTTTTTAAGAATTCAATTACTGTACTATTTGGTCTTGGTGCATTAGTTAATAAAATATATTTCTTATTTAATTTATCTAATTCGTTTAAAACATTAACAGAATTTTTATAAAGACTAATTCCGTTATGAAGCACTCCCCAAATATCTATAAAGAAGACATCGTAGCTGTTCGCTACTGACTTAAGTCCTAAATCATCCAAATTTTTTGGCATTTAGGAGATATAGCTTAAAAAAATCAATATTTCTTGGTTTTTTAAGGTTTAAATTTTTAGATGATATCTTGAAATAATAGCCAAGCATCTTTATATGATCCACATATTTATAGGAGTTTTTATGAAATTTAAACCTTTGCACGATAGAGTGCTTATTGAAGTTCTAGATGGCAGTGAAAAAACTGCGGGTGGAATAATCATACCAGACACGGCTCAGGAGAAGCCTCAAGAAGGTAAAGTTGTTGCTGTTGGTGGAGGAGCAAAAACCGAGGACGGAAAAATAATCCCGATGGATGTTAAAGTTGGAGATAAAGTTCTTTTTGGAAAATGGTCTGGTACAGAAGTTAAAATTGATGGAAAAGAGTACAGTATAATGAAAGAGTCAGACATTATGGGTATTTCAACAGGAAAATAATTTAAGGAGATAGATATGGCAAAAATAGTAAAATTTGATGCAGATGCAAGAGCAGCAATGTTGAAAGGCGTTGATATTCTTGCAAATACTGTGAAAACAACTTTAGGTCCAAAAGGAAGAAATGTTGTAATCGATAAATCATATGGAGCTCCAAGAACTACAAAAGACGGTGTTACAGTAGCTAAAGAAATTGATTTAGAAGATAAATTTGAAAATATGGGCGCGCAAATGGTAAAAGAAGTTGCCAGCAAAACTAACGACGAGGCTGGAGATGGAACTACTACAGCAACAATTTTAGCCCAAGCAATCGTTAAAGAAGGATGTAAATATGTAACTGCAGGCATGAATCCAATGGATGTAAAAAGAGGTATTGATGCAGCAGTTGACCAAGTGAAACAAAAATTAATTTCTTCGGCAAAAAAAGTTAAAGATAGTGATGAGATTGCACAAGTAGGAACAATTTCAGCTAATGGAGATAAAGAAATTGGTAACATGATTTCTAAAGCCATGCAGAAAGTTGGGAACGAAGGAGTAATAACTGTTGAAGAGGCTAAAGGAATTGAGACAGAACTTGATGTAGTAGAAGGTATGCAATTTGACAGAGGATATTTATCACCATATTTTATAACTAATGGAGATAAGATGACAACAGAATTAGAAAATCCTTTGATTCTATTACATGAGAAAAAACTAACAAACCTTCAACCGATGGTTCCTCTGTTAGAAGCAGTAGTTCAAGCAGGTAGACCACTAATGATAATTTCTGAGGATGTAGAGGGTGAAGCGTTAGCAACTTTAGTTGTGAATAAATTAAGAGGTGGCTTAAAAGTTGTTGCAGTAAAAGCTCCAGGTTTTGGAGATAGAAGAAAAGCAATGCTAGAAGATATTGCAATACTTACTGGTGGCCAAGTAATTTCAGAAGATTTAGGAATTAAACTTGAAAACGTTAAATTAAATGATCTTGGATCTGCAAAAAGAGTTAAGGTAGATAAAGAAAATAGTACAATAGTAAGTGGATCAGGTAAAAAATCAGATATCGAAGCTAGATGTAATCAGATTAAACAACAAATTGATGAAACAACCTCTGACTACGATAAGGAGAAACTTCAAGAGAGATTAGCAAAACTTGCAGGTGGTGTTGCTGTTATCAAAGTTGGTGGTGCAACCGAAGTAGAAGTTAAAGAAAGAAAAGACAGAGTTGAGGATGCTTTAAATGCTACAAGAGCAGCAGTAGAAGAAGGTATCGTTGTTGGTGGTGGTTGTGCATTGTTATATGCCTCACAGGATATTGACAAATCTGTGAAAGTAAAAGGTGATGATCAAAAAGCTGGTGTTGAAATTGTTAAGAGCGCTTTACAGGCACCAATAAGACAGATTACAAAAAACGCTGGTGTTGATGGATCTGTGGTAGTTGGCAAACTTTTGGAACAAAATAAAACATCTCATGGTTATGATGCGCAAACTGAAAATTATGTAGATATGTTTAAAGAAGGTATTATCGATCCCGTAAAAGTCGTTAGAACAGCTTTACAAGACGCAGCTTCAATATCAGGTTTGCTCGTAACTACTGAAGCAATGATTGCCGATAAACCTGAGGAAAAAGATTCTGGTCCTGCTATGCCTCCTGGAGGAATGGGAGGAATGGGAGGAATGGGTGGAATGGGAATGTAACCCCATTAATCTAAAACAAAAATTCAAAAAGGGCGGTTTTTACTGCCCTTTTTTTTTGCCTATCCACTTCATGGTGGATGAAAAGTTAATCTAACAAATTTATGTAGTCTAATTCTAACAAACCACATGTTAAAATCATACGCTTCTCAATAAGTTGTATAAATCACTAATTTGTTGAAAATTAAATTTACTTACTTTTCTTTTTTTTTGATATTCCTAGCTTATCGCTATGTCTTAACCTTAGTATAACAATTGCTCCAGCAATTAACACTATAGCTACTGCCTCGTATACTAATGCTGAAGGATCCATTTCCTTTCCTTGCAAAATTATGAATCGTGAAAGAGCAGTAATTGCAATTAAAAGTGGTAAAGTAATGCTAATTGACTGTTGATCCCAAAATACTCTAACCATTGCAAGCACCTCTAGGTATAGGAACATTAAAAGTAAATCAGCAAGAGTTACTGATGTATTTATGAACATTAGTTTAATCTCTAAAACTACAGCAATGATAGTGCTAACTAAAATTATTCCAAGTAAGCCAAGTTGTAAATATTTTACTAGATCTCTCATACAATTTTAAATTAATGATTCGATTACTAAAATACAAGAAATTATCTAAAAATTCTACCAACAATAAATAAACCAAGTGCCACTGCTGGTCCAATACCAAACGCAAAAAGTATGGTTCCAATACCAACTGTTCCACCTAAATACCAACCAATACTAACTACTGTTATTTCTAAAAATGCTCTAACTGCTGCTATTGGCAAATTTGTTTTTTTTTGAAGTCCAGTCATCAAACCATCTCTAGGACCAGGGCCTAAATTAGCTACAAGATAAATACCACTTCCTATTCCAACGAGCAGGACAGCTGCTACTGCTAAGATCATTTTTAAAATAAAGCCTTCAGGGGTTGAAACATAATTTAAACAGAGATCTATCATTGTTGCTATAATTACTGCATTTAGGATTGTGCCAATTCCTGGTTTTTGGCTCAAAAATACCCAAAGTGAGATAACGAAAATACTAATAAAAAAAGTTATAATTCCAATTGAAGCATTTACTTTCAAAGAAATACCTTGAGCTAATACACTCCATGGAGAAGCTCCAGTATAAGATACAAGCAATAAACCTTCACCTATACCAAACAAACTTAGCCCAAAGCATAAAAAGAAAAAAGTTGATAATTTTGGTTTTAAATTAAGAGGATTTTTAGAACTCCATGAAACCTTTGGAATATTTTTAATTTTTAGAAACATAGTTTATTTAGTAATAAAACTTAATAAATCTTAATAAAAAATAATTTGCAAATAAAAAATCTTATTTTAGTAATTAAAAAAATCTATAAACTTACTTTTATGAAAAAAATCTTCATTACTGCTATAATATTAACTTTAGGTATCTTTAAAACTTCTGTCTCCAAAGAACTAATTGATTTAAAGTTTATAGAAATGGAAGTATTAAGGAATGGCGATGTAATTGGTTTTTCGAATTACAAATTTTCAAAAAAAAATAATTTTTTGAAAGTTGAAAATGAAACAAAATTCAAAGTCGATGTTTTAGGGGTAAATTTATTCAAAATTGATAGCTTGGGTATTGAATATTACGAGAATAATAAGTTAGTTTCATTTGAATCTGAAACTTTTCAAAATAAAAAAGTAAAATATGTAAATTTAAAACTTTCAGAGGATAAAACTCAATATTTAATAAACGGTTCATCGTATAAAGGAAGTGCTGCTCTAAATAATGTTATAGGAAACTGGTGGAACTATCAAATTTTACAGACTGATACCCAAATAAGCCCTTTATCAGGAAGTGTAAAAAAACAAGAGGTAAAATATATAGGCGATGAATTAATAAAAATTTTGGACAGAAAAATAGAAACAAAAAAATTTAGTTTGAAATCAAAAAACCAAAACCTCCCTGAAGATAAAAAGCTTGATTTTATAATATGGATAGACACTAACACAAATATAATTTTTAAAGTTGCATATGAAAGAATGGGTAGATGGGAATATAAATTAAAGAAATATAATTAAAAAATCAATTTTCCTTTTTTTTTCTTACCCTTGCAATTAATTGTGTTAAAGAGTCAACCATTTGATCTGAGGCTTTAAAAATTTCAGTGGTTTTGTAATCATAAGATAAATTTTTTTCTGGATTGGTTTTATCCTCTATTATTATTCCTTCATCAGGAGAATTATTTTTAATGTAAATTAATATTAACCAATTATCATCTTCATTTTCATCCCATTTAATGAAAATTTCTCCAGTTTCAAATCTTCGATCTATACATCTTAAAATAGACATCTGTCTTGTGATATGTCTTTTATTTAACTGGAAAACTAAACTGCATGCACTTCTATAAAAACTCTCTAGAGCAAATTCAATTTTTTGTCTTGCTAATGTATAATCTTTTTCTTTTTGAAGAAGCGTTTCCCTATCTTCATCACCTTGTATTTTTACTCCAAGAGCCTCTACTCTCTCTCGAATTTTTTGATCTCTTATAATTCTATATTTTTCTCTTAATTTATCTATTCTCTCCTGTAGACCAGCATAATCCTCTCTTTTTTCTTTGAGTGAGATTTTTTCTAATTGTTCTAATTCTTTTATTTCTCTTATTCTAAATTTTTCAATTTGTTTTTCTAATTTTAGTTGTTCAAGAAATTTTCTCTGCTTTTCGGCCTGTTCTTGTCTTATTATCGCCTGTTCTTTTCTTAAAAATAATTTGATGTCTTTGACCCTTTCTTTCTCTAATTTTATCTCATCTTTTAATAGTTGTTCTTTGAGTTTTAAATTAGCTTTCTTTTCTTCCTCTAGACGTAATTTTTTATCGATTTTGTCTTTCTCGAT
>CACMXM010000011.1 GCA_902617645.1 uncultured Pelagibacteraceae bacterium
TTATTTGAGATCTAGAGGACTAAGTTACAAACAAGCTAAAAAACTTTTAATAAGTGGTTTTTTTCTTGATGTGATTGAGAAAATTACAGATGAAGAAATTAAAAATTTTATCAAAAGAACTATGGAATTAAATCAATGAATGTAAATAACATAAAAAAACAGTTTCCAATATTTAATAATAAAGTTCACAACAACGATCTAGTTTATCTCGATAGTGCCAACTCGTCTCAGAAACCTCAGATGGTTGTCGATAGAATTTACGATTTTTACACAAAAGAATTTTCTAATGTTGGGAGAAGCGTGCATTATTTAGCTGTAGCTGCAACAAATTTGTATGAAAACACTAGGACAATGATGCAAAAATATATAAACGCTAAAGATCCTAATGAAATAGTATTTACCAAAGGTGCAACAGAGGCAATTAATTTAGTAGCAAATACCTTTGGTCAAAAGTTTTTAAGAGAAGGGGATGAGATACTTCTTACAGAACTAGAACATCATTCAAATTATGTGCCGTGGCATTATTTGAGAAAATTAAAGGGAGTTAAAATTAATTTTGCAGAAATAAATAATGATGGTGAAATTACTCTAGAAAGTATTGAAAAAAGTATAACACCCAAAACTAAAATGATTGCGATCACACATTTATCAAATGTTACTGGAGCAATTTTGCCAATAAAAGAAATTACATCTTTGGCTCACTCAAGAAATATCCCTATATTGATAGATGGCTGTCAGGGAGCTCCTCATTTAAAATTAGACATGCAAGATATAGATTGTGATTTCTATGCAATTTCGTGTCATAAAATGTACGGACCTACTGGCTTAGGTGTTCTATATGCTAAAAAAAAATGGCTTGATACTTTACCACCATATCAAGGTGGGGGAGGTATGATTAGAGAAGTAAAGAAAGAAGGTATATCTTTTGGAGATCTTCCAAACAAATATGAAGCAGGCACTATGGCAACAGCCCAAGTAATTGCATTTGGGGAGTCTATAAAATTTTTAAATCAAATTGGTATTGAGAATATTGAAAAGCATGAGAGCGAACTTACAAAATATGGTGAGGAAGTTTTGAGAAAAAATAATTCAGTTAAACTTGTTGGTAACCCAAAAAATAAAGGATCTGTATTATCGTTTACTTTGGATGGAATACATGCTCATGATATCGCAACTATTCTAGATGAGGATGGAGTAGCCATTCGAGCAGGTCATCATTGTTGCCAAATACTACATGATAAACTTGGACTCTCAGCTACTGCTAGAGCTTCATTAGGTGTCTATAATACTAAAGATGATTTAGATAAACTAAATGAGTCAATTAATAAATGTAAAAAAATATTTGATCGATAATGGATTTAAAAGAATTATATCAGGAAATAATTTTGGATCACGGAAAGAATCCAAGAAACCTACGTAAAACAGAAAATTTTAACAAAGACGCTAAAGGACATAATCCATTATGTGGAGACAAGGTACACATTTTTTTAAAAATTGATGAAAATAAAAATATCTCAGATATATCTTTCGAGGGAAGTGGATGCGCAATATCAATGGCCTCAGCATCTATAATGACTGATTTAATGAAGGAAAAAAAAGAAAAAGAAGTAAAAGAATTAGTAGAGGATTTTCTTCAAATGATTAAAGAAAGCCCTGAAATGAAGACTAAAATTATTAATGAAAATGAAAAAACTAAACTTATGTCTCTTTCTGGGGTTAAACAATACCCTATGCGTGTTAAATGTGCTACCTTAGCATGGCACACATTGACATCTGCAATGAATAATTCTCAAGAGGAAACAAATACAGAAAAGTTTGATTAAAATGGAACTAAAAGATCAAATAATTAGCGAAATAAAGAAGATTTATGATCCAGAAATTCCAGTGAATATATATGAGCTTGGTTTAATTTATGATATAAATGTTGAAAAAAACAATATGGTAAAAATCAAAATGACCCTAACTACACCTAACTGTCCAGTTGCAGAAAGTTTACCTAAGGAAGTTAAAGATAGTGTTAAAGAAATTAAAGAAGTTAAAGATGTAGATTTAGAGCTAGTTTGGGATCCGCCATGGGATAAGTCAATGATGTCAGAAGCAGCAAAATTGGAATTAAATTTATGACCCAAATAATATCTTTAAGTGATAGAGCAGCAGAAAGAATTAAAGAAATCATGTCAAAGGATCAAAATTCTTTAGGGGTAAGAGTTGGTGTTAAAAGTGGAGGTTGTGCAGGAATGGCCTACATTATGGAATATGCAAAAGAGAAAAAACCCAATGATGAAATGATAGAAGACAAAGGTGTAAAAGTATTTATTGATCCTGCAGCTGTTATGTATTTGTTGGGTACTCAAATGGATTATAAAAAAGATAAATTTTCATCATCCTTCGTATTCAATAACCCAAATGAAACAGAGAGATGTGGGTGCGGAGAGTCCTTTAAAATATAGTATCCATTTTGAGCATATCAGCTTTGCGTAAAACGCATATCTGTTATAAAATCAATTGATGAACGTTTTTGAATTTAGAAATCTGCTTCAATCAGAAGATAAGAAAGAAAGAAGAATGTCTTTTTTTCGATCACTTATAAAATCTGTAGAAGTTGGAGCAAATGGAACACAAGATTACGTTGTTAAAAAAGGGTCTGGTAAAAACAAAATTGCTTCTACCAGACAGTAATTTTATTTAACAACTATAGTACATATCAAATTCGATAGGGTGAGGAGTGTGTTCAAAATTATGAATTTCCTCAAATTTCAAAGCAATATATGCATCTATCTGGTCATCAGTAAATACGTTTCCTTGTTTTAAGAAATCTCTATCTTTATCCAGGCTTTCCATCGCTTCTCTTAGAGATCCACAAACAGTTGGAATTTTTTTAACTTCAGCTTCTGACAACGCGTATAAATCTTTATCAAAAGATTTTCCTGGATCTATTTTGTTTTTAATTCCATCTAGTCCAGCCATTAACATAGCTGCAAAAGTTAAATAAGGGTTTCCAGCAGCGTCACCAAATCGTATTTCGCATCTTGCTGCTTTCTTACTCAATGTGATAGGTATTCTGCAAGATGCAGATCTGTTTCTAGCTGAATATGCTAAAAGAACTGGTGCTTCAAAACCAGGTATTAACCTTTTGTAACTGTTTGTTGTTGCGTTAGAAAATGCATTGATTGCTTTTGCGTGTTTTAAAATACCACCAATGTAATTTAAAGCCACATCTGATAGTCCAGCATATTTGTCACCAGAAAATAATGCCTTATCACCTTTCCATATTGATTGGTGAACATGCATCCCTGATCCATTATCGCCTTTTACGGGCTTAGGCATAAAGGTAGCTGTTTTACCAAAAGAATGAGAAACCATATGTACAGCATATTTATATAATTGTAAATTATCTGCTTGGTCTACCAAAGTTCCGAAATACATTCCAAGTTCATGTTGACTTGGTGCTACCTCGTGGTGATGTTTTTCAACTTTTATTCCCATGTCTTTCATAGCTTTTAAATATTCGCTACGCATATCTTGCGCACTATCAACTGGAGGAACAGGAAAATATCCACCTTTAACACTAGGTCTATGCCCCATGTTACCATTTGGATAATCTTTTCCAGTATTATACGGACCTTCAGTGCTATCTATTTTAAATCCTGTTTCGTTCATATCATTTTTGTATTTAACATCATCAAACACAAAAAATTCTGCTTCTGGTCCAAAATATGCTTTGTCACCAATTCCAGATTTTTTTAAGTATGCTTCTGCTTTTTTTGCAGTTCCACGTGGATCCCTTTCGTATGGATCTTTCTTTATTGCATCCATAACATCGCAAAAAATATTCATAGTATTATGACTAGTGAAAGGATCAATTACTGTTCTAGATAAGTCAGGCTTTAAAATCATGTCTGATTCATTGATTGCTTTCCAACCAGCTATAGACGATCCATCAAAAAATATACCTTCTTCTAACATCTCTTCATCTACTACTTTTGAATCCATAGTAACATGCTGTAATTTTCCTCTAGGATCTGTAAATCTTAAGTCGACATATTCAATGTCTTTATCTTTCATTTGTTTTAACACATTATTAGCGCTCATATTTACCCTTTCAATTTTTAACGTTTTCTAGCAAATAAAAGTATATTAATATCGCTTATAATATTGATATCTCCTATGCAATTAGTGCATGGATTTTAATCAAAGTTATTAATATTTTACAAACAATTAATAGTTGTATGGATGAGTTATTAAACAAAGAACCAGTCAAAAGAGCTCAAGATGCCTTACAAAGATTTGATAAATCATTAAAAGTCAAAGTCTTAGAAAAGACCGCAAGAACTGCAAAAGATGCATCGTTAGCTTTAGGTTGCGAGGTTGGCGCGATTGTAAAAAGTTTGCTTTTTAGAGCTGAAAATAGTTTTATTCTTTGTCTAGTTTCCGGAGATAAAAAATGTTCCTTAAACAAACTTAAAAAAATTACCCAAAAAAATGATCTATGTATGGCTTCACCTGATCAAGTAAAAACCCAAACAGGTTATACTATTGGTGGAGTATCTCCAGTTGGTTTGTTAAATGAGATAGAAATATTTATGGACAACACATTAAAAAGATTTGAAATACTTTATGCTGCAGCTGGACATCCAAATTGTATATTTGAAATAAATTTTAAAAAATTAAATAAGATTACTTCATCAAAAGTCCTGGAAATAACAGAATGAGAAAACCAACAATAATTGATTATTCTCTTTTATGTTTTTTAGCACTAATATGGTCCTCTGCTTTTTTTAATATTAAAATTGCAACTGAGTCCTTTGGACCCGTAACAATTGCCTTTTTAAGAGTTTTTTTAGCATCAATACCTCTTATTATTTTATGTAATATTAAAAAAATTAAAATTGAGGTTTTTTCAAAGGATTGGTATTGGTTCGCCTTAATTGGATTTGTCAATCTTGTAATTCCTTTTTTTTTTATATCTTATGGAATTAAAGCTGTTCAAAGTAATTTGGCTGCTATACTGATGTCGAGCACTCCATTAACTTCTACAATTTTAGGTCATTACTTTACAAAAAACGAAAAATTTAATTTAATTAAAACAATTGGAGTTTTAATTGGTTTTTCAGGAATTGTTTATTTATTTTCAGATAATATTTTAATAAATGAAAATAATTTCTATTCAGCACTTTTAATTCTACTAGGTGCTACTGGCTATGTTGTGGGAGGTGTTCTTACTTTAAAGATAAGTAATAAAAGAAATGAAAACGTAACAACATCTATATGTATTTGGGCATCAATAATTTTATTACCTTTAACTATGATTTTTGAACAGCCATGGAACAGTACTCCAAACACATTATCTATTATATCAGTCGTTTATCTTGGTTTAGTATCTACTGGTCTTGCTTGGTTATTAAGATTTTCTATTTTAAAGAAAAATGGATTAATTTTTCAATCTCAGGTGTCTTTTTTGATACCAATTTTTGGAATAATTTTAGGATATATTTTTTTAAAAGAGTTAATCACTCCTAAAATTATTGTTTCAGTTGTATTAGTTCTTGTTGGAATTTATTTAGCAAAAAAATCAAATGATTAAATAAATTTTATTTTAACTCAGACAAAGCAGCAATATGCATTGGATTAGTTTCACAGCAACCACCTAATATAGTTGCACCATTATTGATAAAATTTTTACCCAACTTTTTAAACATTTCATTTGATACTTCTCTTTTTCCCATAACAGTATTTAAGTTGACTGCATCTTCGTCAAATTTAGCTGAATTAATCTTTCTCACTGGAGATGGCTCATCATCACCCCAAAGATTAACCTTATACCCAAAGGGTAATTCATGAATTTTCAGCTCATTTATTGAATTTGCAGCAATTTCAAGCGACACACATGAGGCTATAATACCAATCCAATTAGAGCTTTTATATTTTTTCATCACTTGATTAATGGTCTCACCCGAAGGTAATTTTCCGTTTTTTAGTAAATGAATACCAACAAGAATAGGTTTATTTAATTTATCAATTATTTCAGTGGCTATAGCTATTTCCCTTCCACTAGAAATAACATCTAAATAAAAGACATCTATAAAATCTTTAATACAATTAATTTGATCATAAAAATTTTGATGAATAATTTCACTTGATCTAGTGTCTTCCTTATAAGTATCTGATTGTGCCGGTATACTTCCAGCTATTATAATTTCTTTTTTTGATTGTTCTTTTGCTTTAAGAGCAAGTTCACAAGCTTTTTTATTGGCAAATTCAAACATATCATTAACTTTATTTTGCTCCATTCTAATTCTTCTACTTGAGAAATTTGTAGTAGTAATTAGTTCTGCACCTGCCTCAATATAATCTAAATGTATATCAACCACAGATTGATGATATTTCGTATCTAATATTGCACTTGTTGACCAAAGAGTTCCTTTTGAAACAAGACCGCGTGCATGTAATTCTTGTCCCATACCGCCATCTAAAATTCTTAATTTTTTAAAAAAATTCTTATCCATAAAATTTCACGTGAAACCATAATAAAACTTTTAATTGAATATTTCATGATTTAAAATTCTTGAATCAATTTCAAGTTGAAAATATTTTGTTACATTTACATTGCAATCAAAAATTGTTTTAATTTGAATTATAAAAATGGAGGAAAAATGAGTGCAGAAGCAATGAAAGTGTCTTCGGTTCTAGATACCTCTCATCTAAAGGTTAAATTTCCATTTAAAGCAAAGTATGGAAACTACATTAACGGTAAATTTGTAGAACCTCTATCTGGTAAATATTTTGACAATGTAAGCCCGATATCTAATGAGAAGATCTGTTCAGTTGCGCGTTCAAATGAAAAAGACGTGGAAGCTGCATTAGACGCGGCACACGCAGCTTTCCCTGAATGGGGAAAGACAGACATCACAACAAGATCAAACATCTTGTACAAAATCGCTGATGTTTTAGAAAAAAATCTAAACTTATTAGCTGTTGCTGAATGTTTAGATAATGGTAAACCGATTAGAGAATGTATGGCTGCTGACTTACCTTTAGTGATTGATCACTGGAGATATTTCGCAGGAGTAATAAGAGCTGAAGAAGGTTCTATTGCTGAGATTGCTAATAATCAATACTCATACAATTTTCATGAACCACTAGGAGTAGTTGGTCAGATAGTTCCATGGAATTTCCCATTATTAATGGCAACATGGAAATTAGCACCGGCTCTTGCTGCAGGAAACTGTTCAGTTTTAAAACCAGCTGAACAAACGCCAGCATCAATTATGGTAATGATGGAACTTATTGGAGACTTATTACCGAAAGGTGTTGTTAACATTGTTAGCGGTTTTGGATTAGAAGCAGGTAAACCTTTGGCATCTTCTAAAAGAGTTGCGAAAGTTGCATTTACTGGTGAAACAACAACTGGAAGATTGATTATGCAGTATGCTGCACAAAACATAATTCCAATTACATTAGAATTAGGTGGAAAATCTCCTAATATCTTCTTTGAAGACGTCATGGATAAAGATGATGATTTCTTCGATAAATGTATTGAAGGTTTTGTAATGTTCAATCTAAACCAAGGTGAAGTTTGTACTTGCCCAAGTAGAGCTTTAATTCAAGAATCTATCTATGATAAATTCATGGAAAGAGCTATTGCTAGAACAAAAGCTGTTGTGCAAGATAATCCTTTAAAAATGGAAACAATGATTGGAGCTCAAGCGTCAGTAGAGCAAATGGAGAAGATTAAATCTTATCTAGAGCTAGGTAAAAAAGAAGGCGCTAAAGTTCTTACTGGTGGAAGTGTTGCTAAGCTTAATAGTGGCTTGGAAAAAGGTAATTATATCCAACCAACTGTTTTTGAGGCTAAAAACAACATGAGAATATCTCAAGAAGAGATCTTCGGACCAGTTGTATCTGTGATTAAATTTAAAGATGAGGCAGAAGCATTGAAAATTGCTAATGATACTCTTTATGGTTTAGGAGCAGCTGTATGGACAAGAAATGGAAATATAGCTCACAGAATGGGTAGAGCAATACAAGCAGGAATAGTATGGACTAATTGTTATCATGCTTATCCAGCTCACTCACCATTTGGTGGATACAAACAATCAGGAGTTGGAAGAGAAACTCACAAAATGATGCTTAATCATTACAGACAGAATAAGAACTTACACGTTTCTTATGCTGAGAAAAAATTGGGCTTCTTTTAATCAATAATATATACTGGCCCATGATTCTATATCATGGGCCGTACTTTAAAAATGAAAGTATCAGCAACACATTCAGCGCTAAGCCTTCTCTCTGAGCTTAAAGAAAAATATGGTGAAAAATTAATGTTTCACCAATCAGGTGGTTGTTGTGATGGAAGTGCTCCAATGTGTTTTCAAGAAGGAGAATTTCCATTAGGAGATAATGATATTAAGTTAGGTGAAATAGGTGGCGTACCTTTTTATATGAATGGTGATCAATATGAAAAATGGAAACACACTGATTTAACTATAGATGCCGTAAAAGGAATTGGTGGCATGTTCTCATTAGATAATGGAACAGGTCGCAGATTTCTGACTAAATCAGAAATCTGCTTAGTTGTTGATAACGAAAAAAAACAATAAATTTATTACTGTCCTGGTGGTTTATAACCAATCTTGCTTGCTTTAGTCGTTGCTTTTGTAAAATCTATAGCTTCTAACATTGTCATATTTTTTACAGCACCAGATGATTCCACAACTAGTTTTATAGCAGCAAAGTCATCAAATGATCCTACTTCTGTTACAACAATAAAATCATATGAACCTCTAACGATATCCATACTGTGAATTGTTCCACCAACTGCTTTTGTTAATTGTTCTACAACTGCTTTTCTATCACTCGTTGGATCTTTCATAAAACCTTGAAAAGCTTTTTCCGTGTAGTTCCCCATAATATATGCCTTCATATGTTTCTCCTTTTTTTTTAAATCTAACACAAATGAGAGAAAATTATGAAATAAAATGTCTCATCAAATTTTTGCTTAAATATTTATTTTCTTGTTGAAATAAACACGCCTGTAGATGCGATTATGAAACCAGCAATATCGATTTTCATCAATTCTTCTCCTAAAAATATCCAAGCCATCAATGCTGTAACCACTGGTATTAAAAAAAATAATGATACAGTCTTGCTCGCAGAATTGTTTTTAATTAAATACATCAAAATAGAAAATGCTCCTAAAGATACAAGAAATACTTGATGACTCATTGCTAATAAAAAATCTGAATTTAAATTTATAAATGGGTCTTTAAATATAAAAATAATAATTAACAAATGAAATAAAACTGCACCGACTGCTTGATACATATTATTTACAGATAAAGGAATATTATTACTTATTTTTTTTTGCCAAATTGTTGATGTTGTAATTGCAATTAAAGCAACAAGTGAAGAAATAACCCCTTCGATGGGTAAAGATTTTCCAATATCAAATCCTAGAACCATTACTGCACCCGTGAACCCTAATAAAACTCCTAACCATTGATTTAGTGAGACTTTTTCTTTTAAAAAATAACCTGCTAGTAAATTAGTTAAAATTGGCTGCATGGTAACTATAAGTGCAGTTAGACTTGTTGGAAAACCTATATATATTGAGTAAAAAACTCCACCTAAGTAAAGTCCATGAAACAAAATACCAGTGCCCAAAGAATTTACTAGGTCTTTCCTATTGATTGATATTTTAGTTTTTTTGTAAATTGAATATACAAAAAAACAAATAGCTACTAAGAAAAATCTAAAGGCTAAAGCAGAGAATGGATCACTATTTTGAACAATTGGAAGGGTTGTTATAAAAGCAGAAGACCAAAGAAGTATAAACAGAAGAGGGAAAGACTTAGACACTTTATTTTTTACTTATTTATAGATATATTCAAGGTTAATAGACCACTAATTAATCATAAATTAAAAATTATGTATAGCAAATTTGGACAATTCATTAATGGAAAATGGCAACAGTCTTCAGATAAACAAACATACGAAGTAATTAATCCTGCAAATGAAGAAATTATTGGTCATGCTTCAAAAGCAAGTTCAAAAGATGTAGACGATGCTCTTAAGTCTGCACAAAAAGGTTTGGAAGTTTGGAAAAATACTCCACCCTGGAAAAGATCTTACACATTAAGAAAAATTGCAGACAAGATGAGAGAAAAACAAGATGTTTTAGCAAAGTGGATGACACTTGAAGTTGGAAAACCATTTGTAGAAGCAAAAGGTGAAGTTGGAGGATCAGCAGATATTTTTGAATGGAACGCAGAGGAGACAAAAAGAATTTATGGTCAAACTGTTGAGAGTAGATTTAAAGACACAAGAGTACATGTATATTATCAACCAGTCGGAGTAGTAGCTGCACTATCGCCATGGAATTTTCCATTAGTTTTATCTTCAAGAAAAATTTCAACAGCATTAGCGGCTGGTTGTTCGGTAATTATTAAACCCGATGTTATAACACCTGGTACCGTTATGGAACTAGTAGATATATGTAAGGAGTGTGGTGTTCCAGCTGGTGTTGTAAATTTACTTTCAGGAGATCCACCTAGTATTGCATCACAATTAATTTCATCAGATATAGTTAAAAAAATATCAATAACTGGTTCATCAAGAGTTGGTAAACTAATATTAAAACAAGCCGCAGATAAAGTTCAAAGAGTAACAATGGAGTTAAGTGGACACTCTCCGTTTATTGTTTTCGAAGATGCTGATATTAAAAAAGCCACAGACATGGCTATCGCAGCAAAATTTAGAAACAATGGACAAGTATGTATATCTCCAAATAGATTTTATATCCAAGAAAATAAAAAAGATGAATTTGTAAATTTATTTATTGAAAAAACAAAAAAATTGAAAATTGGTGATGGTATGGATCCATCAGTTCAATTAGGACCTTTGACAACCAAAAAAAGGTTAAATGAAGTTGAAGAACTAGTTGAAACAACAAAAAAAGAAGGAGGAAAAGTTCTTCTTGGAGGAAAGAGACCTCAAGGATTCAATAAAGGATTTTATTATGAACCAACCATCTTTGATAACATTAAAGATGATTTTACAATAATGAAAGTTGAACCTTTTGGACCATTGGTTCCTATGTTGTCATTTAAAACATTTGATGAAGTTATTGAAAGAGCAAATAATCATGATTTAGGTTTATCAAGTTACATATGCACCAATTCAATGGAAAAAGCTCATAGAGCTTCAGAGCTTATGGAAACAGGAACTGTTGCAGTAAATACTCCATTGGTAGCTATAGCTGAAGCACCTTTTGGTGGAATAAAGCAAGCAGGCTATGGTAGAGAAGGCGGCTCTATGGCAATTAAAGATTATTTAAATGTAAAGTATACTCATCTTGGATTGAAAGGATAATAAATGGTAAAAGTCAAAAAAAAAGAAGTTAAAACAGCCGCAAAAGCTTTATCGTCTTGGAAAAAGATGATGCCATTTTACTATGGTGCAGTTTGGGTAATATTACTTTTAATCGTATTTTTAAAATGAAACTAGCAAGAATTGGAAATCCAGGTAAGGAAAAACCAATTATAGTTGATAAAGATAATAATTATAGAGACGTATCTTCTGTTATCAAAGATTTTAATTCAGATCATTTAAATTTCGAGACCTTAGAAAAATTAAGTAAAATAAAACCTGAAGATTTACCTATATTAGAAAAAAATCAAAGGATAGGAGCTTGTGTTAATAAACCTTCTAAATTTATTGGAATAGGTTTAAATTTTAAAGATCACGCAATAGAACAGAATATGCCTATTCCAAAAGAGCCTATAATATTTTCTAAATTCACTAACAGTGTATCTGGGCCTAATGATGATATTGAAATTCCAAAAAATTCTAATCATACAGATTGGGAGGTTGAATTAGGTTTTGTAATAGGAAAGAAATGTTCTTATGTCAGTGAAAAAGATGCGTTAAGTTATGTTTTAGGTTTTTTCCTGGTAAACGATGTAAGCGAGAGAAACTTTCAAAAGAATAAAGGTGGTTCTTGGGATAAAGGAAAAGGTTTTGACACTTTTGGACCTATAGGCCCCTACATATTAACAAAAGATGAAATTTCAGATGTTCATAATTTAAACATGTATTTAGATGTTGATGGAGAACGAATGCAAACAGGAAATACAAATCAAATGATTTTTAATATAAACCAACTAGTATCTTATATGAGCCACTGCATGACTTTATACCCTGGCGATATATGCTGCACAGGAACTCCTCCAGGTGTTGGAGAAAATAGAAAACCATCTAAATTTTTATTGGGTGGTGAAACTGTAAAACTTGGAATAGATAATTTAGGAGAACAGATACACAAAGTCGTTAACAACAATGCTTAAAAGAGATTTATATTACGAGGGAATTCCAACCAAATCGCAAAGAGACGACGCCAGGTATTTAGGGGATATACTTGGAAGAGTAATAAGAAAACAAGAGGGGCAAAACTTTTTTAATTTAGTTGAAAAAATTAGACTTCTATCAAAAGCAAACGTCAAAAATATTAATAATAAAAAAAGATTTAAAATAATTATATCTGAAATAAATAAATTAAGTCCTATAAATATTTTTAAATTATCCAGAGCGTTTACCCATTTTATGAATTTTGTAAATTTGACAGAGTCATTAGACTCATCTAGAAAACTAGACGAATTTGAAAATTCCAAAATAAAAGATGAACATAAATATATTTTTATAGAAGAAATATTTGAAAATCTTTTCAAATCCAGAAAAGTTTCAAATAATAAAATTTATAATATTGCAAAAAATTTAGATATTGGAATTGTGTTAACTGCTCATCCAACTGAAGTAAAAAGAAGAACATTAATACAAAAATATCATAACATAACTGAGATTATGGAGCAGAGAGATTTACTCAAAAATTATCCGTCAAAAGTAAAAATTTTAGATAAAAAACTTTATGATGAATTTACAATTATTTGGAACACTGATGATCTAAAAAGATTTAGACCTAGCCCAACTGATGAGGCCAGATGGGGGCTTGCAGTAATAGAAGATAGTTTGTGGGAAACAATTCCAAAGGTTTATAGAAGACTAAATGGAATTTTTCTTAAAAATATGGGAAAGAATTTACCTAAAAATTTTAATCCAATTCAATTTGGATCTTGGATGGGTGGAGATAGAGACGGAAATCCAAATGTAACCTCCTCGATTACAAAAGAAGTAATTTTATTATCACGATGGGAAGCCGCAAAATTATATGAAAAAGAATTAACAAAGTTAATTAGATCTTTTTCAATGGAAAAATGCTCCAACAAAATTTTAAAAGTTACGGGAAAAACTTTTGAGCCATATAGAGTATTCTTAAGACCTCTTAGGGATAAAATGAGGTTGACGCATAGAGCAATAGAAAATCATCTTGTAAGACACAAACCTCTAGATCAGAATAAACTATTATCCTCAAGAGAAGAAATCTTAAAACCTTTAAGGGTAGTAAGAGACTCTCTTGAGAAAAACCAGAATGAAAATATAGCAAGTGGCGAATTACTTGACTTAATGAGAAGAGCAAAATGTTTTGGCATAAATCTTGCTAGACTAGATATTAGACAGGAATCATCAAGACACTCGCAATTACTTTATGAGTTTATCAAAAAGAAGTACAGAGCTGATTATTATAAATGGTCAGAAAAGCAGCGAATAAATTTTTTATCAAAACATTTAAAAACAAATAAAAAAGTCATTAAAAATTTCAAATTTAAGAATAGAGAAAATCTTGAAGTTTGGTCTACTTTTAAGATTCTAGCTGATCAACCTGAGGAATGTTTAGGTGCATATATTATTTCAATGACATCGTCAGCCTCTGATATTTTAGCAGTTTCATTTTTACAAAAAGAAGCAAATATAAATAAAAGATTAAGAGTAGTTCCATTATTCGAAACCTTAGATGACTTAAAAAATGCAAAATCAATTATGGAAAATTTATTTTCCTTAAGTTGGTATAGAAAATTAATTAAAAATAATCACGAGATTATGATTGGCTACTCAGACTCAAGTAAAGATGCTGGAAAACTTTCTGCGAGCTGGCATCAATATAAACTTCAAGAGGAAATTGTTAAGTTAGGAAAAAAATATAAAATTGATCTCACATTTTTTCATGGTAGAGGTGGATCTGCAGGAAGAGGGGGTGGTCCAATTCAATCTACTCTTAGATCTCAGCCTCCAGGATCCGTAAATGGTAAAATTAGAATTACGGATCAAGGTGAAATGATACAACAAAAATATGGCTATGAACCAATAGCAAAATATAACCTCTGCAGTTACATAGGTGCGGTAATGCAAGCAACACTTAATCCACCACCAAAACCAAAAGATAGTTGGAGAAATTTAATTGAGGATATGACACAGATTTCGACAAGATCCTACAGAAAAAATATTAGAGAAAATACAGATTTTATTAGATACTTTAAAACTGTAACACCACATCTTGCACTTGGAAAATTATCGATTGGATCAAGACCATCTAAAAGAAAAAATGTTGATAATATAAAAGGACTTAGAGCAATACCATGGGTTTTTGCTTGGACGCAAATAAGATTAATGTTACCGGCATGGCTTGGAACAGGTGAGGCATTAAAATACTCTTCAGTTAAAAAATTTAAATCTATATTAGTCGATATGGAAAGGAATTGGCCTTTCTTTAATTCAACAATGGATATTTTGGATATGGTGATTTCAAAAGTTGATCCTGAAATTTCAGAGGTTTACGAACAAGGATTGGCAGATGCTAAACTTAAAAAAGTTGGTGATAAACTAAGATTGCAATTTGATAATATAAAAAAATTAAATCAATTTATAACTCCAACAGAAATTATTAATCAGAGGAAAAAGTTTAGATCATCAGTTATTGTAAGGAATATTTACACTGAAGTTCTTAATATTTTGCAAGCAGTAGTCATGAAAAAATTATCTAAAAAAGGAATACAGAAAAAGCATAGAAAATATTTAGATGATGCAATGATGACTTCAATTGCTGGTATTGCTGCAGCAATGAAAAATTCAGGATAAAATGACAGAAATTTTTATTGCATTTGGTGCTGGATTAATAAGCTTTTTATCTCCATGTGTGTTGCCACTCATACCAGGTTATATTTCTTATATATCAGGTTCCACTTTAGAGAATCTATTAAAAAGTAAAAATGTAAATTTATTACCAATAATTTTATTTACCCTAGGGTTTTCAGTTGTCTTTATTATATTTGGAGCATCAGCAACTGTTCTAGGAAAGATTTTATTAAAAAATTCTTTTCCATTAAGAATAATTGCTGGTTTAATTATTATCATTTTCTCACTTCATATTTTAGGAGTGTTTAATCTTAATTTTCTTAACTACGAAAAAAGATTAGATGCAGAGAAAAACAGTAATGTATTCAGCTCGTTTTTAGTAGGTATGGCTTTTGCATTTGGTTGGACACCTTGTATAGGTCCAATTCTTGGATCCATTTTAATTTTGGCATCAACAACTGAAAGCATTTATGAAGGAATAATGCTTCTTACGTTTTATTCACTAGGATTAGCCATTCCATTCATTTTGGCAGGTTATGCTATTCAAAAGTTTCTTCTTATTTCAAAAAATATTAAGCAAAAAATGAATATTATAACAAAAACTGGTGGTGTTCTCTTATTCCTTACAGGAATATTAATAATAACAAATCAACTTCAAGCAATAGGCTTTTATCTACTAGAATACATTCCTTTTTTAGGAAAAATTGGATAAATTTTTAATATATAATTAATTACTTTTTTTTTGTTTTGTATAAACAATTAAAATAACTCCTATTAAAATTATAAAGCCTCCAAGGTAAAGTTCTGTTGTTGGTTTTTCACCAAGAAGAAGTATTGCAGCTAATAAGCCAGTCAAAGGTATTCCCATGGTAACAATGGGCAAAACTTTATATAATGGGTTATTTTTTAATACGTAATAAAAACACCCATAGGTAACTGGTTGCATAAAAAATCCCAAATAAAACGCAATTGCCCAGCTATTAAAGTTTGCAGATTTAATATAATTTATCGTATTACCATCAAGGATTGATGATAAAAAAATTAATATTGGTCCAGAAAAAATAGCTAGCCATGCAACGAGTGTTAGTGGAGCTATTTCTTTACTTAATGGTTTTACTAATACTTGTCCTAATGCCCAAATAGCAGATCCTAGTATTGTAAGAAATATACCTAAAAATTTTCCCTCTAAATTAGGAGAGCCTGTTAAAATGTAAACTCCAACAAATGCAATTGTAATTCCAATTAAACTTCTTATCGTAGGTTTTTCTTTAAGCATGAAGTAAGCAAATAAAACTCCAAATGGAACTTCTGTTTGAACCAGTAGAACAGCTGCAGAAGCATCGATCAAATTTAATCCAGTGTAAGTAACGCTATACTGTAAAGTATTTGCAATCAAAGACGCTATAAAAATTTGCTTAAGGTAACCTTTTGGAATTGGAAACCACCAAATTAAAATTGATGCTGCAAAAGTAAATCTCAGACCCATCAAAAGTATAGGTGGAAAATGTTCCATTGCTGGTTTAGCAATTACGAAACCAAAACCTAAAAAAATTGGGACTAATGATGCGATTAAGGTATCTTTAAAAGTCAAAGATTAAATTTTCTTTTTAAGTGTCTTAATTTACCCTCTGTACTATCAAAATCTAAATAACAACCTTGTAAAAATCTACTTCCTTCATTTACGTCAAATTCTGTTCTACCATGTAATAGTCTATAATTATCCATCATTAAAAGATCTTTTGGTTGAAGTTTAAATTCAATTCTATATTTATCAGAATTGTACATAGCGGATAGTTTCTTTCTCGCTTTATAGTACAAATCTAATTCACTTTTTTCTAAAATTGGGACAAAGTCTAATCTTGGACTAAATCTTACCTGTTTTAATTTTTTATTTTCATCTAACTGAATTAATTCAGCCCAATGCTCTAAGACAACATCTTTATCTATAAATTTAAATTTAACCTTTACTTTGGTAAGAATATTATAAAACTCCGGATTTTCTTTTTTTAAATCCTCGGTAACAGTATATCCATCTACTAACGTTGAAAGACCACCAGAAACTTCATTTATAATACAATGTAATAATTGGATACATGGCACAGGATTTCTGTAAGGATTATCTGTATGTGGCGCAAGAGGAAGAGATGTATAAGCTAAATCGTTAGGGCTTGGAATTGATTTAACATTAAAATGTTCGCCAAAATTTGTTCGTCTTACACTTCCAACTTTATTTGCAAATTTTACTAAGAAATTATCTTCTGTTGGTACATCTTCAATAATTACAAATCCATATTTATAAAAGGATAACAATAAATCATACATTACTTGTGATTCAAAAAGTTCATCAGAATATTTATATTTTTTAAAATCTGAGAAAGATGAATTCCATTTAACTTTTTCTATACCATAAATTACTTCATCTTCTTTTGAAAATTCTTCAGCAATTTTTTCAATATTTAGTTTAGAATTAACACCGTCATTGAAATCTATCTCTAATAGGTCATTATTAATTCGAGCACTTTTGATTGCAATTCCAACATTTAAGGAAGTTGGATCAAAAAGTCTTTGTTGTGTTTTTTTATCTAAGTATTTTTCACCATTGGCTCTTTCACGTAACCAAAATGGATGTATCTCTTGTACAGATGAGCCATTTTTATAGAAAATCTTGTTATTATTCAGTTCTATTTTCATAGTTTGTTTGAGGATTATTTAAAATTTGTCTTTAATCAAGATAAATAAAATAGTAAGTGACTATTTATGCCAGAGATAAATTCAAAGAAAATTAGAGTATTTTCAAGCTTTTTAAACAGCTTAGCTAAGGACTTAACAAGACTTTATTATAAAAAGCTTAACAAGCCTTTTAAGGTAAATAATAAACTTAAAGGCAAAGGCTACGACCCGGTAACATCTGCAGATAAGGCATTTGAAAAATTTATAAGAGCAAAAATACAAAAGAAATTTCCAGATCATCAAATAATTGGTGAAGAATTTGGACATAAAAAGGTTAAAAGTGATTTCGCCTGGATTATAGATCCAATAGATGGAACAAGATCTTTTGTGATAGGAAATCCCACCTGGAGCAATTTGATCTCATTAAATTATAAAGGAGATCCAATTGTAGGTTTAGCAAATTTTCCTAAATTAAAAAAATATTATTACAACGTTTCTAACAAAGTTGCCTATGTGGTTGATAATGGAAAAAAATCAAAGTTAAGTATCAATAAAAAAGCAACATTTAAAAACATGAAAGTGTCCGCTGCTTTTCATGGATATTTATCATTAAACAAACAAAAAAAAATTCCAAAGATTTTAAAAATGATGCAGTTCCCCTGTTCTGATGCATTAAGTTACGCTCATTTATGTGAAGGAAGAATTGATGTTGTCATTCAATGTATGAATAAAATCTGGGATATACATCCATTAATTCCAATCATTAAAGCCTCAGGCGGGATCGCTTCTACTTGGCGTAATGAAAATGCAAATAAAGCTGGAAACGTTTTGATATCTGCTAATAAATCTATACATAAAAAAATGTTGAGGCTTTTAAAACCTGCACTACAATAGTTGAGAATGAAAAAAGCTGTCATAATAATAGTTTGCTATTTTATCTCGATTTTTATTTCAAATTTCGTAGTAGCTCGGGAACTAAATGTGAGATGGTTTGATGGAGTAATTCCTGGTGGTAACATAGCACATGACACTTTGACGTGCTTACCGAGTAGAGCAGGAGCTGCATTTCCACTTGAAAAAGATAGAACTGAACACCCAGTGGATGTCGCATGGAGTGATGATGGTTTAACAGTTTTTACAGTCAATGAAGATGACCGTAATGATATGAATAGTCATCCTGTAAGTATGAATAAAGTAGCTGTGCCTTTTACAGTTACAACAGATCTAATGAATAGTAAGGGTGAAGATGTAACGTGTGATGCTATTGATGGAGAAAATATTGCTGGAAACGCAGCTGCTAATGGTGGTTCAATGAATACTCAACCAGAAAACATAGTAATAAGAGATGATGGAAAAATATTTTTTATTTTAGATGTAAATGCCGAATTAGGAAAGTTTAATGCTACTACAGCTTTTGATCTTGATGGAATAGCATTTGAACGCAAACTTGATCTTGTAAATCATAATATAGAGAGCATAGCATTTAATAAAGAAGGAACAAAACTTTATGCTCTTGATGCAAGTAGTAACAGTCCGATTTTAACTACTTTTGAATTACCTGGAGCTAACGATATCAGTTCAAAAACTCAAATACATCAAGTGAACCTAAGTAATTATGGTATTAAACCAAGCAATTCAGGAAATGATTTTGCAAGTGACGTAGAATTTAGTGATGATGGTTTTGCAATGTTTGTATTAATTAGAAATGAAACATTTAGTGGAGGCGGCTTACCTAATAGTTTCATTTATCAGTTTCGATTAGATATAAGTTTTGATGTTTCCACTGCAGAAAAAGTTGGGAGATGGAATGTAGAAGGTTTTGGTAATATAACAGACACGACAAATAACACTGGTATACCTGAAGGTTTTAGTTTTTCTCCTGATGGCATGAAGCTATTTATAGTACAATCAAAAGGTGGCGAAGGGGTAGATCAAGTAAATCGTTTTGATTTAGAATGTCCTTATGGAGTGGTAGAGTGTGTGTCTGCAACAACTTCTACCTTTGGAACAACAGTGGAGCTTACAAAGCAAAATATAGGTTTAAATACGACAACTATTTTCAAAAGATTTGAGTGGATTAAAAGAAATAGAGACGAAGAAAACCTAACTGCTCACAATTTAAATTTTAATTATAAAAATACTTTAATAGATAGGTTAGCAAATAAATTTGAACCAGTTGCAAGGAAAAATATTGCCTCATTAATTAGCAAAACTAAAAATGAAGATAAAAAATCTAAATGGTCTACTTGGAGTCTTGTAGATGTATATGTAGGTTTGTATGGCCAGCATGGAAGTGAAAAACCAAAAGATGTACTGGTAAAAGGAATAACGTTGGGGGCAGATAGAAAATATGGTGAGGATAAGTTTTTTGGATTAGCTCTTAGATATGGAGATAGCAGTAGTGAAATTAAAAAATCTAAACAAGATGTGACCATGGAGTCGCTTACTTTAAATTTATATGGAATTGCTCCAACCCAACATAATCAATATGTCAACGCTGTGTTAGGTGTTAGTTTTTTAAGTATTGATCATATTTATCAATCTAAATTATCAGGTGAAAGAACTGGAGGACAAATTTTTGGAACACTAAATTATCGAACTAGAAGTAAAGCAGGTAGATTTAATATGACTCCAACTGCAAAACTGACATATGGCATTACTCACTTGTCAGAATTTACAGATTATATAAATAATCCAAGTGATCCTGTAATTAACAATTTAACTTACAAGGATACTGATTTTGCAACTGGTGAACTGGCTGCAGGATTTTTATTTGAAATGGATGAATATGTTACCGACATGGGAACAATTCAACCAATGGGAGGATTAGAAATCCTTTACGATTTAAGTGAGGACATTGATTATAAATATATTTATCATGGTGAAACTAATGTTGTGACAGATACAATTCGAAAATATTCAAACCAGGATCTAAAATATAATATTGGTTTCGAAACTATTTATTTGAATGGCTTTACTGTTTCCTCAAGCTTTGAAAAAATTATTAGTTTTAATGACAGAAAAAACCATAATAGATCAAGAGAAATATTTATATTGAAATTTAGTAGATCAAAAGAAGAGGATGGCGAGTTTGCGTTTAATTACAATCCTGTAAACGCACATGAGTCTAGCTTAAGTTATAGTAAAAATATTAATGGTTTTGACTTTTCAATCAATCATAATCATATATTTGATAACTCCCTTCATTATGACACGAATGTAGAAGTTTCAACTAAGTTTTAATATAATAATTATAAATGGAGGTAAAATGTCGGTATTTAAATTAGTGAGTGAAAAAAGAGTCAAAGGAAAAGTTAAAAAAGTTTTTGATGATATTAAACGATCTAGGAACATAAAAAAAATCCCAAATTTTTGGCGAGCAATAGCTAACAATCCTGAAACATTGGAAAGAACCTGGAATAATTTAAAGCAAATTATGAGGAAAGGTGCACTCGATCCAGTTACTAAAGAATTAATTTATGTTGCAGTTTCAATTACCAATAGCTGCGAATATTGTATTAGATCTCACACAGCTGCGGCTAAAAAAAAAGGAGCATCAGATCAAATGATTAAAGAGATGATTGATGTTGTCGGTATAGCAAATCAAAATAACAAATTGGTAGAATCTTACCAAGTAGAAGTAGATAAGATTTATAGGTAGATTTAAATTACTACTTCAAAGCCTTCAAAGTTTGGTGCGCCTATATAAAGATCTTTATGTTGTCCAGCATTTTTATGGGCCAGTCTAAAAGCTTCTGACTTTGTCCAATCAATAAAAGCATCTTTAGAGGTCCAAATACTATGAGAAGCGTATAAGGTATGATCTTCATTTTCATTTCCTTTAACTAAATGAAACTCTTTAAAACCATTTACTCCCTGTAAATGTGTATCTCTATTTTTCCAAACATCTTCAAATTGTTTTTCTTTTCCCTTAACAATTTTGAATCTGTTCATTGCTATAAACATAAAAAATTAGGATAAAGTTGATCTTCCACCATCAACACCAATAACTTGTCCTGTAACCCAGGAACTTTCATCAGTTATTAAAAATTTTGCAAGTGATGCACTATCTGCACCTTCACCAACCCTTTTTAGTGGGTGAGCTTTTGCAATACCTTCTGCAAGCACAGCATTCTTTAACATTGGTTCAGCAATTTTTGATTTAGACAAACTTGGTGCAATACAATTTACCCTTACATTCGGTGCAAGCTCGGATGCTAAACTAACAGTTAATCCTTCAACAGCAGCTTTAGCTGATGCAATTATTCCATGATTACTAAAACCTCTTCTAACTGCAACAGTTGAAAATAAAACTACCGATCCTTTACTTTTTTTTAAAGTATCTTGGTATCCTCTAATTACTTCTAATGCAGAGTAACAATTTAATTTCATGCATTGATTAAATTCGTCTTCTTTAATCATTCTTAGTGGTTTTAAAACTATTGAACCAACACAATAAGCAATACCTTTTACATCCGGAACTTCTGCTTTAACTTTATCAACAAATCCATTTTCAAGAACATCTGCAACAGTAAAAGTACAACCTAATTCTTCTGAGAGTTTTTTAACTTCACTTTCATTTCTTGCAACCAAATGAACTTCTTTTCCAGTCTCTTTAAGTTGTCTTGATAAACTTGAACCGATCGAACCTGTCGCACCAAAAATTAAATATTTTTCTGACATATATTTTTTTTAAAGCTATATTAGCTCTATGAAGTTATTTTTTATACTTGGAAATCAACTATTTCCACCAAAATATCTAGACCGCTTCAAAAATGATCACCTGTTTTTTATGTCAGAAGACTATGAATTATGTACATATGAAAAGCATCATAAGTTAAAAATTCTACTATTTTTGTCAGCTATGAGATCGCATGCAGATCATTTAAAAATAAATAAATTTAAAGTTGAATATACAAAGATCGACTCAGCAGATTTTAAAAAAGATTATTTGGAAAAAGTAAAGAAAGTTATTAAATCAAAAAAAATTAAAGAGATCACAACATTTGAAATTGAAGACAAATTCTTTGAAAAAAAAGTACAAAATTTCGTTAAAAAAAATGATTTGGTTTGGCACCAAATAAAATCCCCAATGTTTTTAAATACAAGAGAAGAATTTAATAATTATCTTTCAAAAAACAAACGGCCATTCATGGCAACTTTTTATAAAGGTACAAGACAAAAACTAAATATTCTTATGAAGAAAGATGGAACACCAGAGGGTGGTAAATGGAGTTTTGATGAAGATAATAGAAAAAAACTCCCAAAAAATACAAAAATACCAAAATTTCCAAATATAACTGAAACAAAACATACAAAATATTTAAAACCTATTGTTGAGAAAATATTTAAAGATCATCCAGGAAGTACAAAAAATTTTTGGTTTGCAACTGAATACAATGAGGTTGTGAAACTTTTGAATTTTTTTCTTAAAGAAAAATCAAATTTATTTGGTGATTATGAGGATGCAGTTGATCAAAGTAATAATATTTTATTTCATAGTGCTTTAAGTCCTTATATTAATTTAGGACTTATAACACCTGAGTTTATTATTTCTAAAACTTTAGAGTTCCATAAAAAAAATAAAATTAGACTTAATTCTTTAGAGGGTTACGTAAGACAGGTCATTGGCTGGCGAGAATTTATGCGAGGAGTTTATCAAAAGTATAGCGAGGATATGGAGACAAGAAATTTTTTTAAACAGAATAGAAAAATGAAAGACTCATGGTACAAAGGAACAACTGGATTGCCACCTTTGGATCACGCAATTAAGAATGCATTAAATCATGGATGGTCCCATCATATTGAAAGATTAATGATACTCTCAAATATAATGAACTTATGTGAGATAAAACCTCAAATTGTTTACAAATGGTTTATGGAAATGTTTGTAGATTCATCTGATTGGGTAATGGTGCCAAATGTTTATGGAATGGGTTTATTCAGCGATGGAGGAATTTTTGCGACCAAACCTTATATATGTGGATCAAGTTATTTCATGAAAATGATGGATTTTAAAAAAGGTGAATGGTGTAACACTATGGACGGTTTGTACTGGAGATTTATAAATAGGAATAGATCTTTTTTTTTAAAAAATCCAAGACTTTCAATGATGGTAAGAATTTTTGATAAAATGAAACCAGAAAGAAAAAAATTAATTCTTTCTGAAGCAGAAAAGTTTATTAAAGCAAATACTATTTAACAAATAATCTATTTAAAGTTAAAATTGCCAAATTTATTAAAGTTCTAAAAATTTCAAGTTTTGGAATTTTAGAAACACCTTGTTGTCTATCCGTAAATATTATCGGGATTTCTTTAATTTCAAATTTTTTATTATCTATTTCAAATATAGTACCCATGAAGAAACTATATCCAGTTTGTTTTACTAAATTTAAGTGAAAATCTCCTAACTTTTTTAAATTAAATCCTCGATAAGATGTAGTAAACTCATTACAGTTAATACTTGAAAAAAATTTAATCATTGAATTCCCCAATTTACTCATTGTAAGTCTTGAACCTTTCATAAGGCATTTTCCACCTGGCACATATCTTGAACCGATCACAAATGGGTAGATTTCTAGATTTTGTTTAAAATTTATAAGTTCTTTTGGATCATGAGATAAATCAGCATCCATCGTGATTAAATAATCGAAGTTTTTCTCAATTGCTAATTGATAAGCAAGTTTGTGGGCTGTGTCTAACCCTAACTTTTTATCCCTTATAACTAAATCTAATTTAGAATCATTTTTTTGTAATTCTTTTACTACCCCACTTGTGTTGTCTGGAGAGTTGTCATCAATTATTAAAATGGATGAAAATGGAAGATATTCACGAATTTTTAATATTAATTTTTTAATATTTTCTTTTTCGTTGTAACAAGCTGTAAATACTAATATTCTTTTTTCATCGATCATATGCTTTTAAATTTTATATATGAAGATTTGATATTATAGAAATGAATAAAAGACTTGATATATACTTATTAATTTATCTTTTAACATTACTTATTTTTTCTTATTTCTTTTTATTTATTAAGCACAACGTTGGAAATGATTCTACCATTTCTGAGTGGTTAATAAATTATGAAGGTGGTTTTACGAAAAGAGGTCTCATTGGACAAATAGCAATAGAACTATCAAGATATTTTCAAACAAATTTAAGATGGATGATTTTTTTGTTACAATCATTTACTTTAACACTATATTTTATTTTATTATTTAATCTTCTTAAACATCTTCATTATGAGAGAATTATAATTTTATCAATTTTTACTCCAATTTTTATTTTATATCCTGTGGCTGAAATTGAAGTATTGGCTCGAAAAGAGGTAATTGTTTTTACACTATTTTTAACTTACTTATTCATACCAAGAAATAGTAATTATAAAATATTTTCATTTACTATTTTTTTAGTCTTAGCAATTTTAATCTGGGAACCTATTGTATTTTTTTTTCCTTTAATTTTTCTATTTGAGATTATTGAGAATAAAATTGAAAACATTGATAAGAAATTAATAAAATTAATTTTAAGTTTTCTCCCAAGTTTTTTAATTGCATTATTAATAATATTTGATCCAATAACGCCAGAACAGCACAAGATTATGGCTCTCACTTTAAAAAATGAATTTGGTGAAAGTTGTTATATGTCATGTGGAAGATTAATTACGGTGTCCTCCATTGCTCAGCAATTTCAAGGACAAATTGAAAGATATTCGCTAGAAGTTTTCGTGAGATATTCATTAATAATTTTCATAGGATTTTTTCCTTTATTTATTCTTTTTAGAAACTCTAAATTAAATAACAAAAAACTATTCTTGTTTAAAAACTTTAATAATCCAATTAATACTTTTTATTTAGGAGTTTTGCCTGTCTCTGTACTTTTTGCAATGGGCTTTGATTGGGGAAGATGGGTGAATATTTTTTACGTAATATTAGCATTAATTTATTTTCAACTTTTAATTAAAGAGCATTTGACTTTAAATTTAGAAACACTAAGACAAAACTTTCTTTACAAGATAAAGGGTAAAGCATTTGTAATTTTATTTATTTTATTTTGCTTTGGGTGGAATCCTAAAACAGTAATAACAGGGGATGTTGCTTCATTTCCCGGATATCGAATACCATATAAAGTTTTTAAAACTCTTTCCAATTAAGCCTTTAATAAAAAATAAAAATTAAATCTTTAATTAGCAAAAAGTTGTTGAATTAAGTATTTTAAGTTAAGATAAAATCTCATATGACAATTAAGGTATTTTTTAATAATTCATGTAACGTTTGCAGATTGGAGATTAATCATTACAAAAAGATTGCAGATAGCAATCTTGAGTGGATAGATATCACAAATAACGATGATGCTTTAAGGTTAACATCTAAATCTCAAGAAGAATTACTGAGAAGACTGCATGTAATAGATGATGGGAAGGTGATAGGTGGAGCTAAAGCTTTTATTATAATCTGGTCAAAGATTCCAAAATATAATTTTCTTGCAAAAATATTTTCAATTAGGCCTTTATATTTTTTATTCCATTATGGTTATGAAATAGTTGCTTATTTTTTATTTTTAAAAAATAAGAATCAACTTAAATGAAAAAACAAAATTTACCCTCTAAAATTTGTCCCATTTGTAAAAGACCATTTGTTTGGAGAAAAAAGTGGAGACTGAACTGGGACCGTGTAAAGTATTGTTCCAAAAAATGTTCTTCTAAATAAATTCTTGTACTATTTTTGGTATATAGCTCTTAAAATTAAAAAAACCTTTGTTACAATATTGCCAAGAATATTGGTCTATTTTCCTATACAAAAAATTAATATTCTTTAAGTTATTTGTGTTTAAGTAATCAAGATTTTCACCAATAGAAGGGTATAAGGCCAGTAAATTTTCTTTGATATTTTTTAAATCATGGATGTTAATAATTTCGCAATTAAAAGATTTACTTTTTAAGATTTGAATTTGATCATTTATCAGAGATTTCTTGAATATTAAAACTTTTTCATCTAACTTTATTTGTCTTGTTTCATTTCCATTAAATATAAAAAAAATTTTTTTAAAATTTTGATCTTTAAAATCTGTTTGATCAAAAGACAGATTATTTTCAAATATTAATAAATTCTGATTATTTGAAAAATTAGTGCTCAGAAAGCTATTATTAACAATTGAATAATTTCTATCATCTGTCACCGGGACAGGATTTTCATTAAGTTTTATGTTGCTAAATCTATTGTTAGTAAATTTTTTTATATTCCACTCTGATGCAGCATAATTTTTACCTTTAGTTTGAATACCAGCTACCCATCTCCATCCCAGAGTATTTGAAGCACTATCACCGTCAAAAAGATACTTCATAAAAAACCCAGCACCTAATTGCCAAGGTAAACCAAGAGTAAAAATCCAAATACTTGCGAACCACATTCTTGCATGATTATGCAGATAATTATGATTTTTTAATTCATTTACCCAAGTGTTAAAACATTCAATGTTTGTTTTACCCTCAATTGCATTTAAATATTCTTTGTTATCCTTAAACTCTATCTTTAGTTTGTTAAAATCAATTATGTAATCCATCCATACATTTGGTCTAAGCTCAAGCCATCCTTTCCAATAAATACGCCATAAAACTTCTTGAATAAATTTTTCAATTTTTGGTAATGAATATTTTTTCAAGGATAGTTTCATTACTTCTTGTTCAGTTAAAATACCGTGAGTTATGTATGGTGATAGACAAGAAATATTTGTTCTTTTATTTGGACCAAAATCAAAATTTCTAAGTTTAGAATACTCAACTAGGTTATTATCAATAAAGTTTTTTAATTTTTTAACTGCAAATTCTTTTCTTGGTTCGAACATTTGTAATTGCGCTTTTAGAAATTATTAATTTCCCTTTTTTCTAGGATCTTTAAGACTTCGAAGCACTCCAGCTAGTCCAGATAACTTTATACTAATATAAATTATATAAACTAATGTTAGACCAAGAGCCATCGTAGAGAAAAATACAAATATTGCAGTTAAAAACTTTTCAGTAAACCAATTCTCAACATCAGAATTAGATAAATATAATATGTTCCAGAATGCTAAAAATATTAGTTCGTAAGTAATTATAACTTTGTACATTTCAATTGCTTATATTATCTACAAATCTTTTTGCAATAGGTCCCACAACCAATGAGACGATAATCGCTATAGGCAAACCCACAGACCATGCCTTTAAAAACCTTTTAAAATAGTCGTTATCGTAACCAGTATTAATGAAAGTTATAATCAGTGTCATTAATAGACTCATTCCAAATCCCATTATTAAAATATAAACAAAATTTGAGTATTTTTTTGGAATCACGATGAAGTTTTACCAAATAAATTTACTATTAAAACACCTGATATAATTAATACCATTCCCAAAATAGTATATAGATCTGGCATTTGATTGAATTTAATAATTCCAATAACAATAGTAGCTATAATACATAATCCTGCAAAAGAAGCATAAGTAATACCAACTGGAATTGTTTTCATAACTAGGGACAAAGTATACATACAGCCAACAATTGTTACAGCGGTCATTAAACTTGGTGCTAACAATGTGAAGCCTTGTGCACTTTTTGCAAAACCATTAGCAGCTGTACCTAATGCTACGGCAATAATAAGAATTACATAAGGTAAAATATTACTCATCTAAGAATTATAAATGAAATATCATAAAATAAAAATAAATTATCCATAAGAAGCAAGCTGCCATAGTAACAAAAATAATGGTTACACCTGTTGCTGTTTCATTTTTATATTTTCTATTAACATTATTTCTCCATTTTAGTGGATACAGAGGAATTGTTAATGCGTAAATGATTAGAAAAATATCAAGTGCTGTAATTATAATTGAGAGAAAAAGTAATTCTTCCATTTATTATCATATGCTTTCTTTTTTAATAATCTCTTTCAATCTCTCAATCATCATTAGTGGTGTTTCCATTGCAGGATATACTTTATGAGCTTCTATATAACTATCAATAGCTTTTTGATAATTTTTCATAGCAGTTTGAACAAGTCCTTGTCCAGATAAAGCACCAAAATGTCTTTTCTCTAATTTCAAAACCATATCTATATCATTTTGCGATAACTCAAGGTTCCCCATTAAATAAAGAACAGTAGCTCTTTTATTCCAAGCTTCTGCCCAATTAGGATCGAGTTCGATGGCTTTTGAAAATACATTATGTGCACTAGTTAACTGGTTTTGCGCCATATATTCAGAACCTTTCGCTAAAAGATTTGTTAAGCTTTCTTGCGATGGATGTGTTGTCCATAATTTCCAGATTTTTCCCTCAATTTTCTTCGCTGTCATTGGATTATTTGTTTTTTTTAGCTTTTCAAATAATTCATCCAGCTCACTGGCGATTCCATTCTGGGCAAATGACCAGGAGGAAAATAGAAATACGAAAAAAATTAAAAATATTTTTTTCACTTACTTCGACATAGGTGTGGCACCTGTCTCCAAGCTTACAATTTTACCATCTTTAAACTTATAGACAGCCATAACCGCTTCGACATTTCCATCGTCAAAAGTCACGATTGCATGATGAACACCAACCTCATTATTTTCATAAACTATTCTTGACTTATCTTGTTTTATATCACCACTCATGGCCCATTTAATTACATCTGCTTTTCCAAGAGTATTTCCAGATTTATGCATAGTAAATTTAAAATCATCATGCAAAAGTTGGTTCATTACTGCTTCGTCCTTATTTTTTATAGCATTACTGTAGTTTTCTAATATAGACATTTTATCTCCTTTATTAATTGTTAAACGTAAATTTTATCAGCTAAACCATAGCACAGAATTGCACTCAGAATAGTTAAAACTAATGGTGCATATATTCCATCATCTCGAGTTTTTTTGTTTATACCTGTCTTATCAATTTTTAGTGAATAAAAATTTATAACTAGGATTGATGCATTAATTATAAAAATTAAATTAAAGAAAGCCCAAGTTGCTTCTAAACCTCCCGATCTAACAAAAGCAACGTAGATAGCCATAATCACTGTTGCAACCATAAATGA
>CACMXM010000012.1 GCA_902617645.1 uncultured Pelagibacteraceae bacterium
GAAAGGAGTTTTAAGTTTTTTAAAGAATTTATGAGCTTTATCTGCTTGTTTTTTATTTGCTCTGTCTAAACCAATAATTATATGACTAAGATAATTTACTTTACTTATTTCACTAACAATTCTTGGTAATGCATCTCCTTCAAGTTCTGAATAAAGACTTGGAAGTATTAACTCCATTTTTCTTTCTTTAGAAAATTTTAATAAATCTTTTTCTATGTCCTTAGTAGATTTAGTTCCGAAATCATGTAAACTTGAAATAATACCATTTTGGGAAAAATCACTCATAATAAATTTTAATCCGTTTATTTAATTTTTTCTAGCGCCATTTTAACAACTTCTTGCCATCCTTGTGGAGCTGATTGTTTCGAAACTAAGCAATTATTTATATTTATTGGCTCCATAAGAAATTGATCGTTAAATACTAGACATGCAATGTTACTATTTCTTAACATATCTAGATCATTATAATTATCGCCAACACCAATTGTTTTAATTTCATCTTCAGTTTTTTTAATTATTTTAATAACTCTATTCATTGCTTTGAGTTTACTTACATTATCGCAAATATTCATCACACGCCCACCCTCGTGAAGAGACAAACCAATATTTTTTACGATTTTAAGTAAATCTTTTTTTTGTTCATTATTTCCTTTAAATAAAATGGGTGTTGAATAACTTCTATTAAGTACATTTTTTAAATTTTTGTCTGATAATCCAAAAATTTCACGTTGAGTTTTTTTTTCCATTTTTGAAATTAATTTACATTTAGATCTTAAGTTTTCAGGTACCCCTTTTTGAAAAAGTTTTAATGTAATTTCTTTCTCCCTACTTAAAACAATGCTCTCCGGAAAATTTTTATTTAAATTATCTAATCCAAATATTGCTGACCCATTTTCGGAAATAAAGGGTAAACTTAAATCTATTTTTTTATTAAAGTCTTCAATCTCTACTTGGGTTTTACTTGTATTAGGAATTATGATTATTCCCTCGCTAACGAGATTCTTAATATAATCTTTTATTTCATCAAATTTGAAAGTATCCCTGTTTAATAGTGTACCATCTAAATCAGTAAAAATAATTACTGAAAGTTTTTTATTCATTATATAATTTTTTGGGTTTATCTTTATTGACTATCTTAACCTATTTCTATTTTTGTCAAACAGATATATTTTATCTTTTGAGAAAGATATTTTTAAAGTTTTACCCGATACATTATCTGATGTTTTTACATTAATTTCCTTATTTGAAGCAGTTGAATAGATAATTTTTTCAAATCCCAAATTTTCTACTAGCTCAACTTTAACATCTATCTTTATTTGATGAGAATCTTTTAAACTAATGTCCTCAGGTCTTATACCTAAATAAATTTCATCTTTAAAATTGTAGTTTTTAAATATAATTTCATTATTAAAAAAATTTAATGTATTGTTATTAATAATATTCTCTTTTTCTAATTTAATTATATTCATCTTTGGCGAACCAATAAATTCTGCAACAAAAATATTATTTGGATCAGCATAAATTTCATTAGGTGTACCAAACTGTTCTATATTTCCATTATTTAAAATCACTATTCTGTCAGCTAGTGTCATTGCCTCAACCTGATCATGAGTGACATAAATAATATTAGAATTCATTTTCTTATGAAGTTTTGAAATTTCTACTCTCATCTCGGATCTTAACGCTGCATCTAAATTAGATAATGGTTCATCAAATAAAAATAGTTTTGGATTTCTCGTTATTGCTCTACCTATAGCAACCCTCTGTCTTTGACCTCCAGAAAGTTCTTTTGGTTTTCTATTAAGCAAACCTTGAATTTGAAGTGTTTTAGCAGCCTGGTTTACTTTTTTTTCAATATCACTTTTTGAATGTTTTTCCATTTTAAGACCGAAAGACATATTTTCATAAACATTCATATGTGGATACAAAGCATATGATTGAAAAACCATTGCTATTCCCCGCTTAGAAGGAATTAAATTATTAATTAATTTGTTATCTAAAAAAATTTCACCTTCATCAACTGTTTCAAGACCTGAAATCATTCTTAATAAAGTTGATTTTCCACAACCAGATGGTCCCACTAAAACAATAAATTCACCATCAGTAATTTTTATATTAAAAGCATTAATTACTTTATTATCGCCATACGATTTATTTAGATTTTTAATAATAATTTCTGACATTTGCTAATTTTATAGCTATTTAAAAAAACCATTAAGTATTGTTAAAAATTTATTACACTGATAGATTTATTCAATAAAAATTTCATAGGTAAAATTATAAGGGGGAAACTATGATAAAAAAAATAATAATCAAATTCGCTGTTCTCGCATTTTTAATGTCAAATGCTAGTTTTGCTGACATTAAATTTTGGACGACTGAAGTCCAACCAGCAAGAATGGCTAAACAACAGGAAATGGCAAAAGCTTTTGAAGCTCAATCTGGTATTAAGGTTGAGGTTATTCCTGTAGAGGAAAAAGATCTTGGAACAAGAGCAACGGCAGCTGCAGCTGCTGGTGATCTACCAGATGTAATTTATCATACATTACAATATGTATTGCCTTGGGCAGAAGCTGGTATTTTGGATGTTGATGCAAATAATGCAGTAGTAAAAGATTTAGGTAAAAATACTTTTGCTCCTGGAGCATTAAATATGGCTAAGTCTGGATCAAAGATTGCAGCTGTTCCAGTTGATGGTTGGACGCAAATGGTTGTTTACAGAAAAGACTTATTTCAAAAAGCAGGTCTCGAACCGCCAACAAATTATGCAAATATTGTTAAGGCAATTAATACACTATCAAATGACAACATGTATGGCTTTGTTGCAGCAACAAAAACTGATGAAAATTTTATGAGTCAGGTTTTAGAGCATGTACTTTTAGCAAACGGAGTAAATTTTGTTAAAAAAGGTGGAACAAAGAAACAAGGCAAAGCTTTAAAAAATTCTTTAGAGTTTTACAAAGTTTTAGCTAAGGCTAGTCCTAAAGGTGAATTATTTTGGAAGCAATCTAGGGCTTTATATTTTGCTGGAAGAACACCAATGATAATCTGGTCACCATTTATAATGGATGAGTTAGCTGGTTTAAGAGACTCAGCACCACCAACATTTAACGTTGATCCAACTTCTAATGAGTTAGCTCAAAAAACTGGTTTCATTACTAATTTTAGTGGTCCTAACAATAAAAAAGGAGCAGCTTGGGCTGACATTAGATATTTTGGAATAACTGCAGATGCAGACACGGATGAAGCTAAAAAATTCATTATGTATTCAATGAACGAAGGTTACACAGCAACATTAGGTATTGCTCCTGAAGGAAAATTTCCTGTTAGAAGAGGAAATTCAAGCGATCCAAATGCTTATACTAAAGCTTGGAGTAAACTTCCGGTTGGTGTAGATAGAAAAGCTCCGTTAACAGATCTTTATTCATCAGATGTTATTAACAACATTGTTGCAGGATTAGATACTGCAAGCAGATGGGGAGTTAAAGAAGGTGAGCTATCAAGAGCATCAAAAATAATTAATTCTCAATTCTTAAATAGAATCACAAGAGAATTCATTGATGATCAAATTTCAGTTGATGAGGCAGTTAAGAAAATTAACGCTGAATTAGCTAAGTTTTAATCAATAAGATTTAAAAAAAGCGGGTAATATATTATTATCCGCTTTTTTCTTATGAGTGATACTTTATCTAAAATAGAAAAAAGAACTGCATATACATTACTTTTACCAGCAGTTTTTTTAGTTTTTTCTATAATATTATTTCCTATTTTCGCAAATATATGGATTAGCTTTAAAGAAGTTAGTTTAAAAGATATTAGAATTCCAGAACCAAGAGCAAAAAAAATTGTTAAAAGCATATCTGAGAATACATCAGAATTAAAAATTATTTATAAATTACGAAATAGCTCTTTAATTCAAAAAATTTCAGATGTTGAATTTAAGGATAAACTTCCTAGCAATGTAATACCTGTAGATCTAGATTCTAGATGTGAATTTAAATCAAAGATAATTAAATGTCAGTTTGGTGAATGGAAAGCTAAATATAGAGAAAATTTTGAGGTATTAATTAAAGATGAAAATAATAATGAAATAGATAAAGAAGTAATTAAATCTCAAAAACCGTCTTTAAGTGGAAAAGCTGACAACATTCTTCTAACTACAAATTTTACATTAAAGAACTTCAAGAAAGTTTTTTATGAAAATGATTTTCTTGATTTACTTTTAACTACATTTTACTTCACTTTTTTTGGTACAATTGGAGCAATATTTTTTGGAATTTTAGCTGCGCAGCTTGTAAATCAAAATTTTTATGGCAGATCATTTATGAGAAGTATCTTGCTTTTTCCGTATGTTGGACCTGTGGTAGCTTTAGCTTACACTTGGACTTTATTACTTGATCCAAATAGCGGAACCTTCAATGCTTTGATGGTGAATTTTAATATTTTTGATGAACCTATTAATTTACTGGGTCAAAAATATATGGTGATGAACATTTTTGGCTTTGAGTTAAAATTAAGACTAGCATTAACCACAGTTATATTTTTTGAGATTTGGCGATATTTTCCTTTAGCTTTTCTATTTATTCTTGCAAGGCTTCAAGCTGTACCTAAAGATTTATATGAAGCTGCAGAAGTTGATGGAGCAGGGCCACTTAAAAAGTTTGTACACATTACTCTTCCACAAATAACAGCAATCATATCAATTTTATTTATGATTAGATTTATCTGGAACTTTAATAAATTCGAGGATATTTTTTTATTAACTGGTGGCGCATCTGGAACTAGGACATTACCAATAAATGTTTACCAACAAGGTTTTGCAATATCAGATATAGGCATGGGATCAGCTGTCTCTATAGTAATAGTCTTATTACTTATTATTTTTATGTTTATTTACTTTAAATTAATCGGAAGAAAGGCAAATGAAATTTAAATCATTATCTATATATTTATTAACATCATCTATATTTTTATTATGCTTGTTGTCTATATTAAAAATAATGTCTACCTTACAAGGCATAGATTTTACTAATCTAAACATTAGTCAAAATTTCATTCTTGGAATATGTTTATCTCTTGGGTTGTTAGTTGTTGGGAATAAATTAAATCATTTTATAAAGATTTTTTCTTTTACATCAGTATTTACAATTTTTTATCTATATATTAACGAGAGTGCTCCAATTTGGTATTATATTAGTGTATTTATAGTTATCTTATTTTTTTCACACAAAGTTAAAAATTATAATTTAAATTATTTAAAAGAAGATTTCGTATCAGAAAAAATAATTTTTGATTTTATAACTTTGTTTGGAATTATATTTTTTGCGTTTGTTATTTTATTTCCATTTTACATAATGCTTGTGACAAGTTTTAAAACCCAAATTGCCTTATTAGTTAATCCTCTAGATTTCAGTTTAGATTTTAAAAAAGATTTATCTGATTTATTCAAATCATATTTCGTAATCTTTGATACCTATAATTTTGGAAGATATATTCTTATAAGCTCATTTGTTTCTATTGGTACAGTAATTATAACCTTAATGTTTGCAATTCCTGCAGCTTATGCTGTAGCTAGGTTAAACTTTTTTGGTAAAACTTTTTTATCATCCTCAATATTAATTATTTATATGTTTCCTGCTATAGTTCTTGTAATTCCTTTGTATACAGTCTTTAGCCAACTTGGTCTAAGAAACTCAGTTGTGGGTCTTTTAATTGTTTATACTGCAACCACTTTGCCTGTAGCAATTTATATGTTGCAAGGTTATTTCAAAAGTATTCCTAAAGAGATTGAAGATGCTGGTATCATGGATGGTCATAGTTGGTTTGGCATCATTTTAAAAATTATAATTCCATTGAGTCTTCCTGCGATTGCATCTGTTGCGTTATATGTGTTTATGATAGCTTGGAATGAATTTTTGTTTTCATTGATGTTTTTAGATAATCCAAAATCTTTTACACTTTCAAGAGCCATTCAATATTTAACTGGAGATGCTGAAACACCAAGGCAGTACTTAATGGCAGGATCAGTAATTGTTACATTACCTGTACTTGTAATATTTATTTATTTTGAAAAATATTTAGTAAGTGGTTTAACAGCTGGAAGTGTAAAAGGTTAACGCTTTTATTTTCTAAATTTATTTTTCCCAATCAAATCTGGGAAAAGAGTCAAAAATTTTAAAAATACCATCTGACCACTGGTTACATACTTTTGAGTATTCATCATCGTTAATATTCAAGCATTTTTTCGAAGCAATCTTTAATTCATCCTTTTTATAAACTGCAAAATCTATCGGAGGTCCAACGGTCAAGTCACTTTTTAAAGTTGAGTCCATGGAAATCATTGCACATCGAGACGCATCACCTACAGATACATCAGGTTTAATTACTCTATCTAAAATTGGCTTGCCATACTTTACTTCACCTATTACCAAATATGGCTTGCTATCTGCGGGCTTAATATAATTTCCTTGAGGGTATATTAAATATAATTCTAAGGGTTGACCTTTAATCTGTCCTCCAACTATAAATGTTGATCCTAAAAGAACAGTGTCTGTATTAATGCCTTTTGGTGAAGAGTGTTCAGTATTTAAAGATCCAATGTAAGAAGCTATTTGGTCAAAACTTTTACATGTATTTAAATTCATTACTCCAGATGTATCTTTTAAATCATTTTCAATTGATTTATATACGGCTTGCGACGTTCCAAGATTACCGGAAGTTACTATAATAATCGATCTGTCTCCCACATCGTAAGTAAACATTTTCGAATATATGTTTACATTGTCTAAACCTGCATTTGTCCTTGAGTCTGACGCAAATACAATACCATCATTTGCTTTAATTCCTATGCAATAAGTCATAATTATTATTATTTAATTTATTATTTATCATACAATTTAAAATTAGCATATCTGATATATCTATAATGCAATTGATTGTTTTTGCGAATTATTAAACATTTACAAATGGTCTCTAAATTTTGGAAAAACTATAATTCTGGTGATGCATATGATGGTTATATTACAGAGGATAACAAGTTAAGGAAGCATGCTTCTATAATCTCTAATATTTTAGAAAGGCACGGGAAAAAGAAACTTCAAGAAATTGAAAAAAATTGTCAAAGCACAATAAACGCAAGAGGAATAAATTTTAGAGTCTATGCGGCAAATAATAGGGCAGAAGAAAAAAGATGGCCTTTAGATATTATTCCAAGGATAATACCTAAGAAACAATGGAATAAAGTTTCGAAAGGTTTAAAACAAAGAGCAAAAGCATTAAATTTATTTATAGATGATGTTTATAATCAAAAGAAAATTTTTAAAGATAATATCGTTCCAAAAGATATTATTTATAAATCTCCGTATTATGTAAAAGAGTGTGAGGGTTTTTCTCCTAAATATAAAGCTTGGGCAAATATTTCAGGTATTGATCTAATTAGAAATAAAGCAGGTAATTATTTAGTTTTAGAAGATAATTTACGCGTACCATCAGGTGTCTCTTACATGTTAGAAAATAGAATGGTAATGCGGGACGTATTCCCAGAATTATTTACAAGATATAAAGTAGCTTCTATACATCAGTATACCAATAAACTTTATAACTGCATGTTAGAGTGCATACCAAGAAAAACTTCTAATCCTCATATGGTTTTATTAACTCCTGGAGTTTATAACTCAGCATATTTTGAACATGAGTTTTTAGCTGATCAAATGGGAATTGCTTTAGTTGAGGGGAAAGATCTTTTTGTTGAAAATGATAATGTATACATGAAAACAGTCAAAGGACCTTTGAAAGTTGATTGTATATATAGAAGATTGGATGACAATTTCTTGGATCCTAAAGCTTTTTATAAAGACTCTATGATTGGTGTTCCTGGTTTATTTAAATGCTGGTTAAAAAAAAATGTCGGTATTATAAATGCTATTGGAACAGGTGTTGCTGACGATAAAGTTGTTTATTCATATGTAAATAAAATGATTACTTATTATTTAGGCGAACAGCCTATTTTAGATCAAGTAGAAACTTATCTATGTCATAATGAAACAGAAAGAAAATATGTTATTGAAAATATTTCTAGACTAGTTGTTAAACCTGCAAATGCATCTGGAGGATATGGCATAATGATTGGACCCAAGGCACCTAAAAAAGAAATAGAGGAGACAATCAGCAAGATTAACAAAAACCCTAGAGAATTTATTGCTCAACCTTTAGAAATTTTATCTACCGCACCTACAATTACAGAAAATGATATAGAACCACGTCATTTAGATTTAAGGCCATTTATATTAACTGGTAAAACAAACTATGTTACTACTGGTGGATTAACACGAGTTGCTTTGAGGAAGGGTAGTACTATTGTAAATAGTTCTCAAGGTGGTGGATCAAAAGATACTCTTATCGTTGATTAAAGTTTGGATTTATTTTAATTAATAAATAAAATACAATATTAATCATGAATCCTACTGACATATTACTTAGCATAGCAATTGTTGGAATTTATACCCTCATTTATGTTTATTTAAGGCATAACTATAAAAGTTATAAAATGATATTTAAACTTTTTGGTGAAGGCTTTGTTTATGCAACAGTGATTACTGGTATTCTTTATTATTTAATTAAATATATTGCTTCTTAATGAAAAAACTTTTAGGTATTGCTGCTCTGTGTTTGTTGTGGATTATTCCAGTATCAGCTGATGAAAGATTTATTCCATTAGAATTATTTACAGGTGGAAAAATAAGGAATGATACAGAAATTAAATATACACCAGCAGATAAAATTTTTGGTGAGAAGAGAAGAAAAAAAATTATAGGCCCTCAAGATTGGAAAAATCCTTTCACAAAAGAAATCATTAAAGTTTATAAAAGAACTCAAAAAAATAGAGAGGGCAGAGTAAGGAAAACACAATTATTTACAGTTACTAATGATGGTCAGTGCATGGGAAGGGTATACGATCAAAGAAGATCAAAAACTAAGTATATAAAGAATGGTTGTAAATTTCCCTTAGGTTTTTGGAAAAAGGGTGAAACAAGATCATTTTCTGTAACAGATTCTGGAAGATCAAGAACTGTAGAATTAAAAATATTAAAACTAGGAAAAAAACCAACAGACTGCGTTAAATATAATTGGAAATTATTTGATACGAGTGGAAATAAATTAGCAGATAATGATTATAAATTTTGTAAAAATAGAGCAATGACTAGTTTAAAGATCCGAAAAATTAAATAACTCTCGGATCATTCTCGGATCTGGGGAGATAAAATAAAAAAAATTTACTTATTCATCTTGTTCAATTATAAATATTAGCATAAACACTCATGAAAATAACTCATGCCCTCGTGGTGAAATTGGTAGACACAAAGGACTTAAAAAACATAGGGTAGGGTTATTTCATAGTCTCTAATAGTCTCATTCAGTCTCAAATCCCATAAAATCCTACATTTTTATAAAACCTCCATTTATTTTCATTGGAAAATATGAATAATAAATTTTGTTAAACTAGAACTAGACTAGAACCTGGCAAGATAAATATATTAAGATAGATTTATTAATGATTAATTGTTGTGAAAAATATTTATAAAATTCATTACATTGTATTTTTTTTAGCTTTATCTTTTTCTAAAGCTATAGCGGAGCCAACTCTTTTACGAACTAAAGCGGTAGAAGCTATAACTGGCTTCTTTGCATCTGCATTGACTTTTAATAACGATGGTACCAAGATGTATACATCATCGATGAAAGCAGCAACAACAGGAGATAAGGTTTACGAGTATGATTTAACAACAGCTTACAATATTTCTACTGCAACTTTACGAACCAGTATAGATGTAGGTTCATATCCCGAACCAGGACCTTCAAACACTGGTAATCATGGAGCTATGCAAGTTGTATTTAATAATGACGGTACAAAAATGTTTATTGCTGATCATAATAAAACTATTATTGAATGGACGTTAACTACACCATATGACATTGATACTGCAAGTACTACTTTTAATTTAGGTCAAAGTTTTGATACAGGCAGTCAAGAAAAAAGACCGACCTCAGTTGCGTTTAATAATGATGGAACTAAAATGTATGTTGCTGGAAATGAAAAAAGTGACGCCAATCCTGGTGAAGTGAATGAATACACACTTGATACCCCATTTGTCATTACATCAGGAGTTACTCATATTAATACTGAAGACCTAAATTCTGATCACAGTTATATAGACGGAATTGTCTTTAATTACGACGGCACTAAAATGTATACAACTGACAGTGAAGATAATGTAATTAATCAATATAAATTAACAACAGCTTTTGATATCTCCACTCTATCACTTCAGGGAACTCTTGATTTATCTAACTACGGTATAGAAGGAGGAAGAGAAACAGCATTTAGTTCCGATGGAAGTAAAATGTTTGTAGTTGATGAGGCTGAAGTTGTTTTTGAATTTAATTTAAGTTGTAATTGGAGCATAATCGATGGTACTTGTGATGATCCAATAACTACTTCTGATGAGGGTAAAGATATTTTAAGCTCAATTGAGTCTCAAACTGCAACAGCAAAACAAATTGCTATTCAAGCAAGCACTCCAGTCCTTAACCGTATGTATTGGTTAAGAAGACATAGAAATTATGATCAATTAAGTGATCAAAATATTAGATTAAATTTTTCAAATTCAATGATGGCATCGCTTTCTAACATTATTCCTATATCAAATAAAACAAATGAAGTTCTAGACAAATTATCAGATGATTGGTCATTTTGGAGTGAGGGTAGCGTAAGTATTGGTAGAACTGGAGATACATCTACTTCATCATCTAAAAAAATTAATACCAAGGGTATTACACTTGGCATGGACAAAAAGATAAGCAAAAATAGATTATACGGTTATGCTCTTAGATTTGGTAATGATGATGTTGATGTAGGCACATCTGGGACTAATTTAGATACTGAGTCTTTTAGTTTATCTGTTTATGGAACTTTTCCTCATGATGATGAAAAATTTACTGAAGGTATTCTTGGAGTGAGCACTTTAAAGACTGATCATGTTAGAAAAGGGGGAGGTAGCACTAGAACAGGAGAGAGAGATGGTGCACAAATATTTGGTTCACTTAACTACTTAACAACATATAAAAAAGAAGATTTTAATATTACTCCTAATTTAAGAATTGATTTAAGCTATACAGAATTGTCCAAATATAAAGAAAAAGGTCCTGCAGCCTTAGTTTACAAAGCTCAAACAATTGAAACTGGAATGATATCTGCTGGTTTTATCATAAGTGATATTTTAGATTATAATTCTTTCACGTTTAAACCAAATGGTGGATTAGAGCTTGGAATAGATTTTAGTCCGTCTTCAGATGCTACTTATCGTTACCTATCGGAAACTACAGAATATACAAAATCAATTGATCAAGATTCTAAAAATTTAAGAGCAAATATTGGATTTGATTTAGTAACCGATAATGGTTTTTCTATAATGACTATTTATGAGAGAAATCAAAGTGATAATGCTCATAGCGATACTTTATATTTAGGATTTGGTTACGTACCAACAGACAATATTGAATATGCTATGACTTTAGATAATGACAAAGCATCCTTAAGTTACAAGAGAGATTTAAATGGTTTTGATATCAGAATGAGTTCGAATTATAGCTTGATGAGTCAAATACCTGAATATGGTGCAACCCTAGAAATTGTAAATACATTTTAGTAAATTTAACCAAAACTCTATAGGATAATATGGGATAACTAGAACTAGACTAGAACCTGGGAAGATAAAATAAAAAAAATTTACTTATTCATCTTGTTCAATTATAAATATTAGCATAAACACTCATGAAAATAACTCATGCCCTCGTGGTGAAATTGGTAGACACAAAGGACTTAAAATCCTTGCCCTTTTGGGAGTGCCAGTTCGAGTCTGGCCGAGGGCACCACTAAATGTCAAAAACACAAATAATTTCTGACACTAATAAAAAATCATTAAGAATTAAATCTTTTATAAAAAACAAACTTTCGAAAATTAAATTAAAACATGTAAACATAGTCATTGGTGGTGATGGTTTTATGCTCAAAACTTTAAAAAGAAATAAGCATTCATCTAAATTTTTTTATGGAGTGAATTCTGGTGATTATGGTTTTTTAATGAATAAGTTTTCATCAAAAACAATTATAAAAAATATTAATAAGGCTAATTTAATTACTATCTCTCCATTAGAAATGAAAGTAACAAATAAGCAAGGATCGAAGAAAAAATATTTAGCAGTAAATGAAGTTTCAATTTTAAGACAAAGTAGGCAAGCAGCCTCAGTTTTGATTAAGGTAGGATCAAAATTAATAATGAAGCGTTTAATTTCTGACGGTGTTTTAGTCTCAACACCCGCAGGGAGCACTGCTTATAATTTGTCAGTAAGAGGACCTATTCTAAGCTTAAATTCAAAAAAACTATCTATAGCACCTATAAGCCCGTTTAGACCAAGGAGATGGAATGGAAAAATAATTAATGAAAGCCATAAAGTTTTAATAAAAAATTTAAATATAAATAAAAGACCGATTAGTGCAGTTGCTGATAATATTGAGGTTAGAAATGCAAAAATCATTGAGGTAAAAATAATTAAAAAAATTAAATTCAAACTTTTATATGACAAAAATAGAGGGCTCCAAAAAAAAATCAAAATAGAACAATTAAGAAAAGAAACTAATTAGAATGGAGTTTATCTTTTTTATTTTAACATATTTTCTTTTAACATCTGTTGTAATTGGTTTCGGTTCTTTTTTTGCAAAAAATATATCTACTTATAATAGTAATTCAAATATTGGATATATAGGATTATATGGAATTTTTTCACTTACATTAATTTCATATGTAACAAATTTATTTATAAAACATGATTACTTACATAATTTTATTATATTATTTATAGGTATATTTTTGTTTATCCAATATATTTTTTCTAATAAAAAATCAAAAAGAAATAAGGACATCAAATATTTTTTATTTTTTTTAATTATATCAACACTTTCAATTTTCTATTTCAAGAGTCATGATGATTTTCCATATTATCATTTGAGTTTTATACACAATTTAACTTACAATAAGCTTGAATTTGGACTTGGAAACTTTGATTTGGCGTTTAATCATGTTTCATCATTATTTTTTTTTCATTCATTGTTCAAACTTCCTTTTACGGAAGACTATTTTTACTTTTTAGGCCCAGTTTTAATAATGGTTTTTTCCAATATAATACTTGTCAAAAGTATTCTCGAAGATAAAAAAAAATTAAATTTTATTTTTTTTTTAAAATTATTTACTTTTATATTTATAAATACTTTCTTTTATAGGCTAGCAGAGCATGGAACAGATAGATCAGCAATAATTTTGATTTTTGTCAGTATTATAATAATTTTTGAGATACTTCAAAATAGGAAATTATCACATCAAGCATTTGAAAATTTTTTAATATTTCTCACATTTATAATAAGTTTAAAGTCGTTTTATGCTATTTATGGTTTATTATTTCTTGGAGTTTATTTTAAATATTTTAAATTATCACAAATTTCCAATTTCTATAAAAATTTTAAAATTATAAATATTTCAATTATTTTTGGTATGCTGATATTATTTTATAATATAGCTTATACTGGATGCTTGATATATCCATTGACAGTAACTTGCTTTGAAAATTTTTATTGGAGCATGGACATCGAAAGAATTGAGTCAGCAGCTGTTTGGTATGAGTTATGGTCAAAGGCAGGTGCCACACCCAATTATAGAGTGGATGATCCAATAAATTATATTAAAGGTTTAAATTGGTTAGGTGTATGGATAGATAATTATTTTTTTAATAAAGTATCTGACACAATAGGTGGGATAATACTAACAGTGTTTGTCTTTTTAATTATATTTAAACCAAAAAGGATAAAATTTACTTTTAATTCTAAATATAACATAATCCTAATACTCCTATTTTTTTTATTCATTGAGTGGTTTTTTTATCATCCTTCACTTCGGTATGGGGGGTACCATTTATTAGCTTTATTATTTTTCATACCTTCGGCAATTGTTTTGGGAAATCAAAATTATTCTTACCTAAAAAACCTTAAAAAAATTAATATTATTTTGTTGATAGGTATTACAATATTTTCTGTTAGAAATATTGATAGAATAATTAATGAAAATAAAATTTATAATTACAACCCTATAAAATCACCTAGATATAATATTAATAAAAAAGATTATTATTTAAAAATAAAAAAAGAAGAAATTATTCGAAAAACTAATCAATGTAAAAATGAATTTAAAAAAGATAGTAATTGTAAATTAGTTAATTCTTATAGAATATTTTATTAGAATAAATAGAATGTCAAAATCAAATTTTATAGGGACTGTAGCTCAATAGTAGAGTACCTCGTTGACATCGAGGGGGTAGTAGGAGCGTAACCTACCAGTCCCACCATTTTGTTTACAATAAAATCAATCAAATAACTTTTAACTTTTACTATATTGAGTAATGGTGCCCCCGCACGGATTCGAACCGCGGACCTATTGATTACAAATCAAGAATCTAAATTTAATAAGATAAATACTATCAACCTTAATTAAAGATTTATTCAAATCTGTACACACTATAGTCACAATGATAAAGTTTTTTAGTGAACATTGATACTAGCTTTAACGTTTATTCAGATACACCAAAAGGCAAGGATCCTGATAGCTTTAGTCCTACACTTAGAAGTTATCATAAAATTTTATGGAGCAAAAAACTTCCCAATGGTTTATCTTTTAAACTAGACGAAACTATTCCAAAGCGTCTTCATCATAAATCTGAATTAGGTGAATTTGTTTTATCAAGCGATTCAATTGCGCATACTTATAGCAATATAAAAAGCACAACAAATATTATCAAAAAAATAGATACAAAGGAGTTAAAAAAATTCGTTTCTTTATGTAGTACAATAGGTGGCTATATAATTTTTCCCTCTGAAAGAATTAATAATCAAATGACAATCAATGGAGCGAGAGGAGTTAATAAAAAGATAAGAGATAGATTTGATTTAACACTAGAGTGTATTAGAAGATATTACATTAAAGAGGACAGTCCATTAAATGAAACTTTTGAGAGGTATAAACAATTCTTTAGTTTATTTGAAAGTTTTCAGGGATATGTTGATTTTTTTCTACTTCAAGATTTAGTCACAAATGATTATTCTTCTGTTAGATACTTGATACCTTTTAAATCTTTTGAGAATTATCCGTTACCAAATGATATTGAAGAATATAAGGAATATAAGTATAATTTATCCAACTTTGTATTGGCTCGAAGTCAAAGAATAGAAAACTTATATAAATGAAAAAACTTTTAAGGATCGTGGTTCTAGGTTAAATGGATTACAAAAACTTAAGCACTGAAGAATTATTTAAGATTATATCCCCATCAAGTCCGCCTAGACAAGAATTAAAAAGGAGAGGGGTTATAAGAACAGCAAATATTGTTGGGGAAATTGGAGAGTTTTATACTAAAAAATTCTTTAATAAAATTGATAAAAAAATTTATACAACAACAAAGAAACTACCTAATTTAACTTTAGCCGCTCCAGGGACTAAAAACGTAGATGCACTTGGAAGAGATGGAAAGATTTATAGTATAAAATGTATTGCAGGCAAAAATAGAACAACTGGAAGTTTCTGGTATCCAGACAAAATTAGAAAAAATATTAAGACGTTTGATTATCTAATAATATTGATGCTAGATTTTGAATATATTGTAGATAAAATACTAGAGCTCTCTTGGGATGATTTTTCAAAATACAAAAAATATAATAAGACGATGAATAATTTTCAAATATCAGTGACTAATAAAATGATTGATGAATATAAAATTGTTTATAAAAAATAACCTCTTGATTGATAGACATTCCATACACACTATATACACAATCAAAGCACACTATGAGCACAATCAGAATAGAAATTTAACTTATTAAAAATATTTAACGTTGATTTTATTAAGAAAGTGGTGCCCCCGCACGGACTCGAACCGCGGACCTATTGATTACAAATCAATTGCTCTACCAGCTGAGCTACAAGGGCACACGAAGTTTTTAATATTATTTAAAATATTATCAAGTTATTTTTTTAGAATTTATATGATGAAATACAATTGCAGCACTATTTGAAACATTTAAACTTTCAACATTTTTATTAATTTTTATTTTAACTAAAAAATCAGTGTATTTTTTGGTATGAACTTTAATACCATAACCCTCAGAGCCAAATAGTAATATTTTATTTCCTGTCCATTTGATTTCTGTAAAATCTTTTTGTGAATTTGAGTCAAATCCATATATCCAAAAGTTATTTTCTCTCAAATATTTTAAAGTTGTATTAATATTTGGTACCTCAAAAATATTAATATTTTCAATCGTACCACTTGCTGATTTATACAAAAGTTTACTTTCAGAAGGAAATGATCTTTCTTTTATTATTATTCCATCAACGTTAAATGAAGCTGCACTTCTGATAATAGATCCAATATTTCTTGGGTCTGTAATTTCATCTAAACATGCAAATGTTAGATTTGTCTTATCTTTTATAAAATCTTTTAAAATTATTTTTTCTAGTTGTTCTATCTCTGCTACAAAACCTTGATGTTGAATACCCTCATTTCTTGTATACTTATCTAATTCCTTTTTGGTTTTAAAAAAAATTTTCTGATTTTTTAAAATATTAATTCTTGGACTGACCCTATGTATAGTTTTTTTACTTTCCTCAGTTAAAAATAGTCGTAAAACTTTTCTATTAGGATTTTTTAGCGCCTCAATGACTGCATGCTTACCAATTATAAAAAAAGTCGATTTTGACATAAAATTTAGCCATTTATATCTAATTTTTTGCCAATTTCCCTCAATTTCTGTTATTGCATTTACGTTATAAAAATATATAAAACGCATGTTGTTTAAGCTTTATTGAACAAGGGGACGCTTCCCCAACTTAAAAGGAGGGGTACCAAAGCGGTCAAATGGGGCGGGCTGTAAACCCGTTGACTTCGGTCTTCGAAGGTTCGAATCCTTCCCCCTCCACCATTCATAAAGTTTTAAAGACTTGGAGTGTAACTTGGTTATGCGGGTGTAGTTCAATGGTAGAACGCTAGCCTTCCAAGCTGGATGTAAGGGTTCGATTCCCTTTACCCGCTCCAAAAACTATAAATTATTATGAGGTATAAAAAGTAATGTCGAAAGAAAAATTTAATAGAAGTAAACCACATTGCAATATCGGAACTATTGGGCATGTGGACCATGGAAAAACAACTCTTACTGCAGCAATTACAAAAGTTCTTGCCGAAGCTGGTGGAGCTCAATTTGTAGCATATGATCAAATTGATAAAGCACCAGAGGAAAAAGAAAGAGGAATAACTATTTCCACTGCACACGTAGAATATGAAACTGACAAAAGACATTACGCTCACGTTGATTGTCCAGGCCACGCAGACTACGTAAAAAATATGATAACTGGTGCAGCGCAAATGGATGGAGCTATATTAGTTGTAAACGCAGCTGATGGACCTATGCCACAAACTAGAGAGCACATACTTCTTGCGAGACAAGTTGGTGTACCCGCTATTGTAGTTTTTTTAAATAAAGTTGATCAGGTAAAAGATAAAGAATTAATAGAACTCGTTGAAGAAGAAATAAAAGAGCTATTAACTTCTTATAAATTTCCAGGAGATAAAACTCCAATCATTAAGGGATCTGCACTAGCCGCAGTTGAAGGTAAAGATGAAGAGATAGGAAAAAAAGCTATCATGGAATTAATGAAAGCCGTTGATGAACATATACCTCAACCTGACAGACCCAAGGATAAACCTTTTTTGATGCCTGTTGAAGATGTTTTTTCAATTTCTGGGAGAGGAACAGTTGTAACTGGAAGAGTTGAACAAGGCGTTGTTAAAACTGGTGAAGAAATTGAAATAGTAGGTATAAGAGAAACAAAAAAATCAGTCTGCACAGGAGTAGAAATGTTTAGAAAGATATTGGATACCGGAGAAGCTGGTGACAATATTGGAGCTCTTTTAAGAGGTGTTGAAAGAACAGATGTAGAAAGAGGACAAGTCTTAGCAAAACCAGGATCTGTTACTCCACATACTGAATTTGAGGCACAAGCATATGTTCTTAAAAAAGAGGAAGGCGGAAGACATACACCTTTTTTCACAAAATATAGACCTCAATTTTATTTTAGAACCACAGACGTAACAGGTGAAGTGGAACTTCCATCAGGAACAGAAATGGTTATGCCTGGAGATGATGCTAAATTTAAAGTGAAATTAATTACACCTATTGCAATGAGTGAAAAATTAAATTTTGCCATAAGAGAAGGTGGTAGAACAGTAGGAGCTGGAGTAGTAACAAAAATTATTAAGTAAGCTACCAATAGGAGTGTAGCTCAATTGGTAGAGCGCCGGTCTCCAAAACCGGAGGTTGGGGGTTCGATTCCCTCCGCTCCTGCCAAAAAAAAATTATGAAAAATCCACTTAAATTTATACAGGAAGTAAAACAAGAAGCTTTTAAAGTAACTTGGCCTACTGGAAAAGAAACGGTTCAGGGTAGTCTTATGGTAGTAGCTATGGCTATAATTGCTGCAATCTTTTTTCTTTTAGTTGATCAAATTTTTAAATCTTTATTAGATATAATTTTAAAGGTAAGTATGTAATGAAAAACTGGTACATTGTTCAATCACACTCAAGTTTTGAAAATAAAGTAGCTCAGAATATTAAAGATGAAGCTGAAAAGGCTAAAATTTCTGAAAAATTTGAGGAAATCGTTGTACCAACTCAAGATGTAACAGAAGTTAAAAGAGGTAAAAGAGTTCAAAGAAAAAAAAAATATTTCCCTGGATATATTTTAATAAAAAGTGAAATGGATGATAATATTTACCATATGATTAAAGGAATTAAAAAAGTTAGTGGATTTTTAGGTGCCAAGGGCATTCCATCACCTGTATCAGACAAGGAGATAGAAAAAATACTTGGTCAAATTAAAGATGGTATAACACAAGCACAAACTGGAATTGAGTATTCTGTAGGAGAAAAGGTTCAAGTAATTGATGGTCCTTTTGCTTCTTTTAATGGCTTGGTAGAAGATGTTGATGAAGAAAAATCAAAGTTAAAAGTTTCAGTTTTAATTTTTGGTCGACCAACACCAGTTGAATTAGAATATAATCAAGTTGAAAAGGTTAGCTAATGGCAAAAAAAGAAGTTAGTGGATATGTAAAACTACAAATTAAAGGTGGCCAAGCAAATCCAGCTCCACCAGTTGGGCCAGCTTTAGGTCAAAGAGGGATTAACATAATGGAATTTTGCAAAGCATTTAATGAAAAGACTAAAGACTTTATGGGCAAACCTGTTCCTGTTGTAATAACAGTTTATAAAGATAAAAAATTTGATTTCATTATCAAATCTCCCCCAGCATCTCATTTTATCAAAGAGGCTGCAAAAATTAAAGGTGGATCCCAAGAGCCCGGTAGAAACATTATTGCATCTATTACCAAAAAACAAGCAGAGGAAATTGCAAAAAAAAAGATGAAAGATTTAAATGCTCATGATTTAGATCAGGCAACAAAAATTATAATGGGATCAGCAAGATCAATGGGTATTGAGGTAAAAGAATAATGACTTCAAAAAGATTTAAAAAACTTCCAGAAAATACCAGAGAAATAAATTCTGAAACTATTGAAAAATTATTACCAATTATAAAAAAAAACTGTACCACTAAATTTGATGAGGGAATAGATTTAAGTTTTCAAATTAATAATAAACAGAAGAAAAATGAAATTAATCTAAGGACTGTAATTAATATGCCAGGAGGAACAGGTAAAAAAGTTAAAATAGCAGTAGTCTGTGAGGAAATTAAAAATAAAGACGCAAAAGATGCAGGTGCTGATATCGTAGGTGGTGACGAGCTGATTGAAAAGATTAAAGGTGGTTATTTGGATTTTGAAAAATTAATTTGTACTCCATCTATGATGATCAAATTATCTAAATTAGGAAAAGTATTAGGTCCCAAAGGCTTAATGCCGAATCCAAAATTAGGAACTGTAACTGAGGATGTTAAAAAAGCTGTAAAAAATTCTAAATCTGGACAAGTTGAAATACGAAATGATAAAGATGGCAATATAGGCGTTTCAATAGGAAAAAAATCTTTTTCTGACGAGAATTTAATTAAAAATTTTAACGCTATTATTGATACCCTAGAAAAAGAAAAATCTAATACAACAATTAAAGGTGATTTAATTAAAAGCTCATTTATTACTTCTAGTATGGGTGTTTCCTATAAACTTAAATTAAATAAAAATATTTAATATGATGGATAAAGTAAAAAAACAGGAATATATCGAGAAAATGAGTTCTCAGTTTGATAAATCTGAAGCTGTGATAGTTACCCACTATCAAGGATTAACAATGCAGCAGCTTGATGATCTAAGAAGCAGAATGAGAGAGCATGGTATACAATTTAAAATTACAAAAAATAGAATCACAAAACTCGCACTTCAAAAAACAAGGTGCAAGGAGTTATCTGATTTATTTTCAGGACCAACAGCTGTTGCTCTTTCAGAAGATGCAATTACATCTGCAAAAATATTGACTAAATTTTCTAAAGAAAATTCAAAGTTAAAGATTCTTGGTGGTATAATGGGATCTGACATTTTGGACGTTGCAGGTGTACAAAATGTAGCAACTTTACCTACACTTGATGAAGCAAGGGCTAAAATTGTTGGAATATTGAGGTCTCCAGCTCAAAAAATTGCAAGTATTTTACTTGCACCTGCCTCAAAAATCGCTATTTTAGCGCTCGAAAAATCAAAAAAATAACCGGAATAAATTATGGCTGACTTAAATAAAATCATTGAAGATCTATCAAGCTTAACAGTTGTTGAAGCAGCTGAGCTTTCTAAACAACTCGAGGAAAAATGGGGAGTTACAGCGGCAGCAGCAGTTGCAGCAGCACCCACAGCAGGTGGAGCAGGAGCTGCACCAGCAGAAGAGAAAAGTGAATTTACAGTAGTATTAGCGTCTGCAGGCGATAAAAAAATTAATGTAATTAAAGAGATTAGAGGTGTTACATCTCTTGGTCTTAAAGAAGCGAAAGATTTAGTTGAAGGCGCACCAAAAGAAGTCAAAGCAGGTGTGAATAAAAAAGAAGCTGAAGAAATAAAAGCTAAATTAGAAGCTGCTGGAGCAAAAGTAGAACTTAAGTAATAAACAAAATTTAAATTGCTGGTTATTTATTAATTAGCAACAAAAACATTGATGCAACTATCTTTTACTGAGAAAAAAAATATCAGGAAAAACTTTGGTAAACTTAAAGAAGGATTATCAATACCTAATCTAATTGAAGTACAAAAAAATTCTTACAAAGAGCTAACGGAACTTAGAGATAATATTGATAATAATCTAGTAAAAGGTTTTGATAGAGTATTCAAAAGTATATTTCCAATTGAAGATTTAAATGACAAAGCAACTTTAGAGTATGTTTCATATAGATTAGAAAAACCAAAATTTGATGTAGAGGAGTGTATACAAAGAGGATTAACTTATTCATCTGCATTAAAGTGTACTCTTAGACTAGTAGTTTACGAAATTGATCAAGAGAATAATACAAAAGAAATTTTGTCTGCGAAAGAACAAGAAGTCTATATGGGTGAAGTTCCAATGATGACAAACAGTGGTACATTTATTACTAATGGGGTTCAAAGAGTTGTTGTAAACCAAATGCATAGAAGTCCAGGTGTATTTTTTGATCATGATAAAGGAAAAAGTCACGCTAGTGGAAAATTATTATTTAATTGTAGAGTTATACCAAACAGAGGTTCGTGGTTAGATTTTGAATATGATGTTAAAGATTTGTTATACTTTAGAATTGATAGAAAAAAGAAGATTTATGTATCTACGTTACTGTTAGCACTAGGATATTCAAAAAATGATATCGTAAACGAGTTCTATGATAAAGAGGTTTACACATATGATAAGAAAATCAATAAATGGAAAACTAAATTTAATCCTGAAAACTATAAATCTAAAAATTTTTCCGAAGAAATAGTTGATGCAAAAACTCAAAAGACAGTAGTTAAAATGGGTGATAAAATTAACTTTCTTACAGCAAAAAAACTATTTAATGACGGATTAAAAGAAATCTTTGTATCAAGCAATTCATTATATGGAAAATATCTTCACAAAGATTATGAGTTTAAAGATGAGAAATTTAAAATAGGTACAGAATTAAATGAGACAATAATTGAAAAATTCTTAACCAATGATATTAACGAAATATCAATTTCTTCAACAAACTCTATTAGTAAAGGACCCTACCTTCTTCAAACAATATTCAATGATAAAAATGAAACAAAAAACGACTCAATCAATGAGATTTACAAAGTATTAAGACCGGGAGAGCCTCCAACTATTGAAATTGCAACTCAGATTTTTAACAATCTTTTTTTTAGTTCAGATAGATATGACTTATCAGATGTTGGAAGGGTAAAAATGAATTCCAGACTAAATCTAAATTGCTCAGATAAAATAACTATTTTAAGAAACGATGATATTTTAGCAATCATTCAAAAAATGCTAGATCTACGTGATGGCAAAGATGAGATTGATGATATTGATCATTTAGCAAACAGAAGAGTAAGATCTGTTGGCGAATTGGTAGAAAATCAAGCTAGAATTGGTGTATATAGAATGGAAAGGGCAATCAAAGAAAAAATGACTACACTTGATGTAGAGTCAGCTATGCCTCAAGATTTAATTAACGCTAAACCATTAACTGTTTCACTAAAAGACTTTTTTGCAACTTCGCAGTTATCACAATTTATGGACCAAACAAATCCGTTGTCAGAAATAACTCATAAAAGAAGAGTGTCTGCTTTAGGTCCAGGCGGTCTAACACGTGAAAGAGCAGGGTTTGAAGTAAGAGACGTACACCCAACTCATTATGGAAGAATTTGTCCAATTGAAACTCCTGAAGGTCCTAATATTGGATTAATTAACAGCTTATCTACTTACTCAAAGATAAACAAATATGGATTCATTGAAAGTCCATATAAAAAAGTTAAAGATGGTAAGGTTGAAGATAAAATAGAATATCTCTCAGCAATGGAAGAAACTAAATTTACTATTGCTCAAGCTAATTCTAAAATAGATAAAAATGGAAAGTTTACAGAAGAGCTTGTGTCGTGCAGACAAAATTTAAATTTTATTTTGTCAAAACCAGAAAATATTGATTATATCGATGTTTCTCCCAAACAACTTGTATCAGTTGCTGCATCTTTAATCCCTTTTTTGGAAAATGATGATGCAAACCGTGCTCTAATGGGCTCAAATATGATGAGGCAGGCAGTGCCTTTATTGAAACCCGAATCTCCTTTAGTTGGAACTGGCATTGAGAGCGATGTTGCATTGGACTCAGGTGTAACGATAGTTGCTAAAAGAGAAGGAACTGTAGACAAGATAGACGGTAAAAGGATAGTAATAAAAGCTACCTCTGAAAGTGATTTTACCAAATCAGGTGTCGACATATACAATTTACAAAAATTTAAAAGATCAAATCAAAATACGTGCATTAATCAGAAACCTCTTGTGCGTGTAGGTGATAAGGTTAAATCTGGAGATATAATTGCTGACGGTCCTTCAACAAAACTAGGTGAATTAGCTCTAGGTAAAAATGTGACTGTAGCTTTCATGCCATGGCAAGGATATAATTTTGAGGACTCTATCTTGATTTCAGAGAGATGCGTGACTGATGATGTTTTCACATCGGTCCATATTGAGGAATATGAAATAATGGCTAGAGACACTAAGTTGGGTGAAGAGGATATTACACGAGATATACCAAACGTAAATGAGGATGCATTAAAAAACCTTGACGAGTCTGGTATAGTTTATATTGGAGCAGAGGTTAAACCAGGAGACATATTAGTCGGAAAAGTTACACCCAAAGGTGACTCAGCTTCCGGTCCAGAGGAAAAATTACTAAGATCGATATTTGGAGAAAAAGCAATTGATGTTACAGATACATCTCTTAAAATGCCGAGTGGAAGTGGGGGCATTGTAGTTGATGTAAGAGTATTTAACAGACATGGTATAGAGAAAGATGAAAGATCTATAACAATAGAAAGAGCTGAGATTGACTCAGTTCAGCAAGATAAAATTGTTGAAGAAGAGATTTTAGAAAGAAGTATTAAACAAAGAGCTTTGGAAATATTAGATGGAATTACAATAAATAAAAAAATCAAAGATTTAGAGGCTGGAACAAAGCTATCAAATGAAACAATAGAGAAAGTTACTGTTTCGGATATTTTAAAAATATCATTATCAGATGATAAAAAAACGGCTGCTTTAGATCAACTTAAGGATCAATATAATAAGGCAAAACAAGATATACAGGAAAGATTTGAAGACAAAGTGCTTAAAATTCGACAGGGTGATGAACTTCTTCCAAGTGTAATGAAAATGGTAAAAGTTTTTGTTGCAATAAAAAGGAGATTAAGACCTGGAGATAAAATGTCTGGTAGACATGGTAATAAAGGTGTTGTCAGTAAAATTGTTCCCGTAGAGGACATGCCTTATAGAGAAAACGGTAAACCAGTTGATATTGTTTTAAACCCGCTTGGTGTTCCAAGCAGGATGAATGTTGGTCAGATTTTAGAAACACACTTAGGTTGGGCATGTTCAGAGCTAGGTGAAAACATGAAAAAACTAGTAAATGAGAATCAAAAAAGAGTAGAAAAAAATGAGAAAATTTCAAACTTTTTGAAATCAGTTTATGGTAAAGAAATATTTTCTGAAAATTTGGATAAACTCTCAAAAACTGAGTTTAAAGATCTTTGCGAAAATTTACAAGGCGGTGTTCCAATCGCAACACCTGTTTTTGATGGAGCAAAAGAGCAAGATGTAACAAACATGTTGGACCTCGCTACATTGCCAAAATCTGGTCAAACAATGCTTTGGGACGGGAGAACAGGTGAAAGATTTGATCGAGAGGTCACCGTTGGAACTATTTATATGCTTAAGTTACACCATTTGGTGGAAGATAAAATCCATGCTAGGTCAACAGGACCCTATAGTTTGGTAACTCAACAACCATTGGGAGGTAAAGCTCAATTGGGTGGACAACGTTTTGGAGAAATGGAAGTTTGGGCATTAGAGGCTTATGGTGCATCTTATACATTACAAGAAATCTTA
>CACMXM010000013.1 GCA_902617645.1 uncultured Pelagibacteraceae bacterium
AAACCAAATGACTTAGAATTAAATATAAAGTATGCCCAACAACAAGGTAAGATGGGTAACTTCAAGCAAACCATTTCAACATTAGAACGATTGAACATGGTTTATCCAGATAACATAGAAATAAAAATGTATTTGCTCTCTGTTCTTGTTCAAGCAGACTCACCCGATAAAGCTTTAACTGTAATTGATGAAATTAAAAATAATGAAGATGCGACCGAAGAAGATTTATTAACTGTTACAGAAATTGAACAAGAGTTAGAAGATAGGGCACGACCTAAATTATGGAATTTTGTTGCAGGGGTAAATTGGGGTCTTTCTCAAAGTAATAATGTCAACAGCGTATCAAAAACAAGATTGCAAATGAGCTCAGACGCCCTGGATATATTTACCTCACCAATGCATGACAGGACTTACAGCGTAAGCAGTGATATTTCTGCAATAAGACAAATTGGAGACAGCTCATCATTTTTACTTAGCGCAAGTGTTTCAGATTCACGTCAAGTAGTAGAAACCGGTGATGATGTAGAGGGTTATACCTTAACATCTGCTTATGACACTCAAATTGCAAATCAAGGTATATCTATATTTGGAATGCTAAGTAAATCAGATTACATTGACGATGCTGATAGTTTTTCAACCATGGCTGGGTTATCTGGTTTTTTCCCAAGTGGCGACAGAAGCACTTACAGTTATTCATACACATTTTCAGATTCAAAAGGGAACCATAATTCGTCTGATACAACAGCAAACGAGTCAAATGCTATAGGACATAGTATTGCCATTGGACATGATTATTCACTTACAGAAATTATTTCTACAAGTTTAGGTTCAGGATATAGTATTTCAGAAAATAAAGTTGGTGCAAATGATTATGAAACCTTTGATTTTAGTCTTAGAGTAAACTTTAACCTGCCTTATGCATACATTTCAGTTGGAGATGCCTTATCTTTCAATGAATATTTTGAATTTGACTCTAGTAATAACTCAGCCCTAGTAAGATCTGACGTTGCAAATACTTTTGATGTTATAATTCTAAAGCCACTAGGAGATTTTTTCCCATTTTTAGATCCTAATAAGTTAATAAATTTGTCATTTTCATATGACAAAACAATATCTGAAGCCAACATTATAAATTACGATTACGTAGCAGAATCCTTTGGTTTTGGAATTTCAAGATCTTTTAATTTAAGATAAGAATTATTTATTAAGCATTATTAAAGAGGAGTTATTCTTAATCTTTTTACAATTTCGAATTTTTCCCATTTTTATGGGGTTTTTTATATATAATATGAGTTGAAAAAACCCAAACTGAGTAAATTAAGGGTTTTTTGTAAATGAAAAAATTGGTATAAAATGCTCGTATGAAGAAAATATTGTCAGTTCTATTCGGACTTATCTTGTTTGCAAATACATCATTTGCTGAAGAGTTAAGTATTGAAAAACAACTAGTTGGTATAGTTGGTGCTATAAATGGTACAGTCAAAACTGAAACTAGAACTCTTAAGGCAGGTGACAAGATTTATCTTAACGAGACAATATACGCTTCCGAAAATTCAGGAACACAAATACTACTTTTAGACCAATCAACATTTACAATCGGTTCAGAGTCAGAAGTTGTGATGGATACTTTTATATATGATCCAGAAACTAGTGATGGAAAGATTGTTGCAAGTGTTAAACAAGGAAGTTTAAAAGTAATATCAGGATTAATCAGTAAAAAAAATCCCGATAGTTTAACCGTTGAGGTTCCAGAGGGAACATTAGGATCTAGAGGTACAGAATTTCAAACAAATGTATCAAAAGGAAAAACTGATACTTTATTAATCGGACCAGGAAAAAATAATACTTTAGGTTTAAGACCTGGTGCAGTTTTAGTTGGAAATAATCTTGGTCAAACACTACTTGACAAACCTTTTAGTGTTGCAAGTATGGCAAAAGGCAAAGCTCCAAGTAAGGCAAGACAAATTACAAAAACACAATTAAAAAAATTCAACAAAAAAATGAAAGCTTTAAGAGTAGCAAAAGCTTCAGGTGCCACCAAAGAAGAAAAGAAAGCACTGAGAAAAAAAATTAGACAAGAATTAAAAGCTCAAGGTTTCGAAAAAGAGGAAATAAGAATTTTAATTAAAGAAAATTTAAGAAAAGATAATGAACAAAGACTTGTACTATTAGGAGAAAATGAACCACAGTCAACAGAATTAGATGTAGATCAAAATATAGCAGAGGAAGTTGAAGTAGAAGCCCAAGAAATAGATGTTGCAGAGCCAGAACCAAAAGCAACTGAAAAGACAAAAGATAAGAAGAAAGATCAAAAAGCTAATAAGAAAAAAGGTAAAAAGAAAAAAGGAAAAGCTAAAAAGAAAAAAGGTAAAAAGAAAAAAGAAAAAGCTAAAAAATCAAAAAGTAAAAAGAAAAAAGCAACTAAGAAAAAAGCTACAAAGAAAAAAGCTACAAAAAAAACAACTAAGAAAAAAGCTACAAAGAAAAAAGCTACTAAGAAAAAAGCTACTAAGAAAAAAGCTACAAAGAAAAAAGCGCCTAAAAAGAAAAAAGCAGTTAAGAAAAAAGCACCTAAAAAGAAAAAGGTAGTGAAGAAGAAAAAAGTAGTTAAGAAGAAAAAAATAGTCAAAAAGAAAGTAGCTAAGAAGAAAAAGAAGAGAAAAAAGAAGAGAAGAAAGAAATAATTTCTAAATCCCTCCTAAGTTTTATTTACTTTAATAATAATAAATATACATTCTAAGAGTGAAGCTATTATTGTCAAAATATAAAAACTATTTAACTTTTTTTCTATTACTAATTCTTTTAATTTCAATAAAGATTACAAACCCAAGTTTTGTAAAATCAATTTCTTTTATAAGTTTTGATCTATATCAAAAAATTTTTCCATTAATAAAAAATGAAACTAACGTTGTGATAATTGATATCGATGAGAAAAGCCTAGGTAAGTTTGGACAATTTCCTTGGAGTAGGGCAGTTTTTGCAAAAATTTTAGAAAATGTAAATGCAATGAATCCAAAAGCAATAGGTTTTGACGTTTTTTTTACTGAAAAAGATAAACAATCTCCCGATGAATTTTTAAAAGCTTATAATTTAATACCAACTGACGTAACTCAAATTCAAAATTTAAAAGGACATGATGAGTTATTTAGAGAACAATTAGAAAAATCAAAATCGGTAACAGCAGTATTGGGTAGTAATGTTCCTTCCCACAGCAATTACGATAGAAAATCTAAAGCAAGATTTTTATCCAAAGGAGGAGATCCTAAGAATTTTACTTATTCCTATCCATACTCAATTGGTTCTCTTGAAAAATTAGAAAAAAGTGTAAAAGGTCTTGGCTCAATATCCTTTTTAGATCAAACAGATGGAATTATTAGATCTTTACCATTAATTGTTCAGTTTGAAAAAAAAATGTATCCAACTATGGGTCTTGAAATGGTTAGGATCGGAGGAAATCAGAAAAATTTATATGTTGAGATGAATGAGGTTGGTATTACAAGGGTTAGTTCTAGGCCTCACAAAATACTTTCTGATCCTAATGGAATAATTTGGATTAAGTATAAAAAATCTCTCAAGAGCCAATATATTTCTGCGAGTTCTGTATTCGACGGTAAATTTGATGAAGAAAGATTTAAAGATAAATATGTTTTAATTGGAGCCTCTGCGCAAGGGTTATTTGATTTAGTAAAAACTCCTTTAGGAAAAACTATTCCAGGGGTTGAAGTTCATGCCAATGTTATTGAAAATATATTAGACAATTCTTATTTAATTAGAAATCCAAATACATATGTTTTTGAGTTATTTTTTTCAATATTAGTTGGATTTATAACTTTCCTTCTCTCGCAAAGAATTAAACCAAAATATAGTTTATCAGTATTCTTTGGTAGCTTGATAATAACTATAGCTATTGGATTTAGTTATTTTTTATTTAAATCTGAACTTGTTGATATAAGTTATCCAATTTTTATATTAACAATTACCTTTCTAACAGGTTTATATTTTAGATTTTTAGAAGAAAATAGGATTGCGTTAGCAAATTTACAAAAGGAAGCAAAGCTACTTAAAGAAAGAGAACTTGCGGGTGGAGTACAAAAAAGTCTTTTTCCAAATATAGAAAGATTTGAGAATTTCATTTATGCAAAAAATGTTCCAGCAAGAGACGTTTCAGGAGATTATTATGATGTTGTAAAAGTAAGCTCAAAGGAATATTTTTTCACACTTGCTGATGTATCTGGAAAAGGGATTAAAGCTGGTATGTATATGGCAAAAGCATCATCAATATTCAGAACTTTATCTAATTTATCATATCCATTAGAAAAAGTAGTATTTGGTGTAAATAACGAATTAGTGGAAGCTAAATTTAAAGGGATGTTTGTAACAGCGGTATTTGGAAAATTTAATATAGAAACAGGAGAAGTAAACTTCGTAAATGCAGGACACGAAAGTATTATGGTTTTTGATCGTAACAAAAACTTTGAATTTATAAAATCAGAAATGCCACCAATCGGGATTATAAAATATTTTACTGAATCAATGGTTAAATCTAAAACAATTAATCTAAAGGATAAAACATTTGTGGTTTATACAGATGGTGTAACAGAGGGATATTTAAAAAATGGCCAAGAGCTTGGGGCAGATGGGGTTCAAAAAATCGTAATAGATCTCAACGACGTTTCACCTAAAATTATTGTTGATAGCATTGCTGCGCAATTAAATTGGGGAGCGGAAAAATTAAGAGATGATATAACATGTTTAGCCTTAGACTTAAAAAATACTGAATTAATAAAGCCAGTGAAGAAAAAAAAGCAAGAAACTACTGAAGAAAATAAAAATTAATTAAACCCAAATTGGCTTATAAAGATTTCTCTTTTATTTATTTTAACATATAATAATAATTAATTTAGGGAAACGTGAAAAAAATATTTTTGTTATTATCAGTTATTCTTTTTTTGAACGGTTGTGTACAAACAACCTCAATGATGGGACCAACTTATACGTTGGTAAAAACTGGTAGCGTTGTTCAAGCAGGATCATCTATTGCAACATCGTATGGTATTAAAAGTACACTGGGTCAATCACCATCAGAAATTATTTTTTCTTTTGCAAAAAAAGAAAATAGCTCAAGAGAATGTGAAACTTTTCATTCATCTGACTTAAATGCGATATTTTTTGATACTTTAGATGAAATTGATTGTTTAAGAAATCCTTTTAGTATTCTTAAGTAATTTAATTACCTAAAATAATTTTTAATTCACCATTCTTTTCTAAAGCTCTTAATTCCTCATATCCACCAATATGTTTATCCTCTATAAATATTTGTGGAACAGTTCTTCGTCCATTGCTTCTTTTAATCATTTCTTCTCGAATTTCTAAATTATTTCCTATATCGATTTCTTTAAAGGTTGCATTATTTCTTTTAAAAAGTCTTTTCGCTGCATCACAAAATGCACACATAGGACCTGTGTAAATGATTATATTTTTCATAATTTACATATAACAATTTTTAATTTTATTACTAGGTTTGAAAATCATTTTTATTTATTTTAATTCTGATGCTTTTTCTATCGGCCTCAAATTTTTTTCTATGTTTGATACTTTTTGAATGTACTCGCTTTCTCCAAAGTCTGAATGATGATGGTTTAAGAGATTTTCGCATAATTTTAATTACCTCATTTTCTGATTTTCCAGTTTTGCTCTTAATCTCCTCAAAGGTGATTCTATCTGCCCAAGCTGCCCATATAACCCAATCTGGACTCTCTATTTTTGGCTCAGGATTTTTAACTCTTGTTTGTGGTCTGTGACTTTTTTTCATAATTTTTTAAACAAATTGTATTAAATCATTAATGAAATTTTTATACCATGTGTTATACTGATCTAAGATAGTCCTATCTAGCCATCTTTAGCTCCCGGTTTTATAGGACTATCCACATTTTTCATTAACTCAACTTCCCATTTTTTTACTAAATAGAAATTTTTGGTGTAATAATGATGTTATCAATTTTTTATGAAACTAGGATTTATAGGTACAGGAAATATTTCATCAGATGTCATCACTGGCATTTGTAGATCTAATTTAAAATTTAAACAAATAATAATCTCCCCTAGAAATAAAAAAAAAGCAAAAAAATTAGAAAAAGAATTTAAAAAAGTAAAAATAGCAAAAAACAATCAAGAAGTTGTAAATAAATCTGATTGGATATTTATTGGAGTTCTACCTAAGGTTGCTAATCAAATATTACCAGATTTAATTTTTAAACAAAATCAAACAGTTATAAGTTTTGTTGCAACTTTAAATCTCTCGAAACTAAAAAAAAAAATTAAATCTAAAGTAAATTTAGTAAGAGCAATACCTATGCCACCAATTTCTCTAGGACTAGGTCCAATTGTTATGTGTCCACCAAACAAAAAAGTTAAGAATTTTTTTAATAAAATTGGAACTAGTATTGAAATTAAAAATGAAAAATTATCTAATAATTTTTGGGCAATTTCAGGAACAATGGCAGCATTTTATGAAACTTTAAAAAATTTGTCAGACTGGTTAGTGAAAAAGAAAACTAACAGAAGAAAAGCACAAGAATATGTTACTTCACTTTATTTTGCTTTAGCTGGATTAGCATTAGAAAACTCTGATAAAAATATGAAAAAATTTGTCTCCGATTCACAAACTCCTAGAGGATTAAATTGGCAAGGTGTAAATCAATTAAGAAAAGCTGGCTATTATAAATTGTTACAGAGTTCCTTAAATAATTTATTAAAAAGATTAAATAAATCTTAATTTATGCAGCAAAACACAAACATTTTGCAAGTTAATGGACTTTCAAAATATTTTGGAGGTTTAGCTGCAGTATCAAATTGCACACTTAATATTAAAAAAGGTTCTATCACAGGAATAATTGGACCTAATGGTTCAGGAAAGACAACATTATTCAATTTAATTGCAGGTAATTTAAAACCAAATCAAGGTAAGGTTTTATTCAATAATGATGATATAACTGGAGTTCCTGCTTACGAGCTTTTTTCAAAAGGTATCTTAAGAACATTTCAAATAGCTCATGAATTTACAAATCTTACTGTATTAGAAAATTTGATGATGGTACCTGGAAATCAAACAGGGGAAAAATTAATGAAAGTTTTAATGAGTTCCAAAATTATTAAATCAGAAGAAGAAGAAATCAAAAACAAAGCATTAGAGGTTGCTGAATTTTTGAACTTGAAGCATTTATCAAATGAGTTAGCAGGTAACTTATCTGGAGGTCAAAAAAAACTCTTAGAACTTGGAAGAACTATGATGGTGGATGCTAATCTAGTTTTATTAGATGAAGTTGGCGCAGGAGTAAATAGAACATTATTAAAAGATTTAGGAACCGCAATACTCAGACTAAATAAAGAAAGAGGGTATACTTTTTGTATGATTGAACATGATATGGATTTCATAAGCCGAATGTGCGACCCTGTTATCGTGATGTCTGAAGGCGCTGTTTTATTTGAAGGTACATCTGATGAAGTCAAAAAAAATGAGAAAGTAATTGATAGTTATTTAGGGAGAAGAAAATAAATGGCATTTTTTGAGGGAAGTAAAATGACAGCAGGATATGGAGATGGTCCAGATATTATTAGCTCTTGTACAATAAATGTTGATAAGGGAGAGATTGTTGCAATCCTAGGTCCCAATGGAGCAGGCAAGTCAACAGCGATGAAAACTATGCTTGGATTACTTAATCTAAAATCTGGCAGTGTTTTGATTAATGGTGAGGACATCACAAATTTGTCACCACAAGACAGAGTCAAAAAAGGAATATCTTTTGTTCCTCAAAGTAAAAATGTATTTGCTGAGTTAACTGTAAAGGAAAATTTAGAAGTGGGTGCTTTTTTAAGAACGGATAAATTGGATAAAATCCTAAATGATATTTATGACTTATTTCCTATTTTAGAGGAGAAACAATCACAAATAGTTGGAGAGCTATCAGGTGGTCAAAGACAACAGGTTGCACTTGGACGTGCATTGATGATTAAGCCTTCAGTATTAATGTTAGACGAACCTACAGCTGGCGTGTCCCCAATTGTGATGGATGAGTTATTTGAACATATCATTAAAGTAAAAAAAACTAATGTTGCAATAATAATGGTAGAACAAAATGCTAAACAGGCTCTAAGTATTTCTGATAGAGGTTATGTTTTAGTAACAGGTCAAAACAAGTTTGAGGGATCAGGCAACGAACTTTTAAATGATCCAGAAGTTAGAAGATCTTTTTTAGGAGCTTAAATGGATTTTATAAATGCAATTGTATTACTTTTAAATTACACAGTAATTCCAGCGCTTACATATGGATCCCAGCTGGCATTAGGTGCGATATTTGTGACGTTAGTCTACGGTATTTTAAGGTTTGCTAATTTTGCAACTGGGGACATGATGTCATTTGGGACAATGGTTGCTGTACTTTTAACATTTTATTTTCAATCTTTAGGAATTAGTTTTGGTCTTTTGCCTACTGCCTTACTAACAATACCACCCGCGATTTTAGCGATGATTTTTTACATGTTATTTATTGATAAGTTTGTATTCAGTTATTATCGAGTTAAAAAAAGCCCACCTGTTCAATTAGCTATGGTCAGCGTTGGCGTAATGTTCGTTACACAAGCAATAATAAGGATAATTATAGGACCATTTGATAGAAGATTTTTTGATGGGGAAAAATTCATTTTAAAAGCTAATGAATTTAAGGAAATGACTGGTTTAAATGAAGGTTTAACAATCAAATCTACCCAAGCAATAACAATTTTTGTTACTGTAATTGTTGTTTCAATAATGTTTTGGTTTTTAAATAGAACTAAAACCGGAACTAGCATGAGAGCTTACTCTGACAATGAAGACTTAGCTTTACTCTCTGGGATAGATCCAAAAAAGGTTGTTCTAATCACTTGGATTATTGCAGGTATCTTAGCAACTATTGGTGGAGTACTTTATGGTTTAGATAAGAGTTACAGACCTTTTGTTTATTTTAATAATATGTTGCCAATTTTTGCAGCAGCCATTGTTGGTGGAATTGGGAATCCATTTGGAGCTTTTCTTGGAGGCTATGTAATTGCATTTGCAGAAATTTTAGTTACTTATGCTTATAAAAAATTTTTTGCATATTTATTGCCAGAATTCATGGAACCAGATTCTCTTATGCAGTTATTATCAACCGACTATAAATTTGCAGTATCATTTTCTATTTTAGTGATTGTATTACTATTTAGACCATCAGGAATATTTAAGGGTAAAACTCTATGATGCAACACAAAAATATTATTGCTGCTTACTCAATAATGATATTATTGATTATTGCTGTTGGAGTACTACAGTCTTGGACTATAGCTCTTACAATTTTAAACTATTGTTTAATATCTGCTGTAATGACAATAGGGGCAAATATTCAATGGGGTTATGCTGGTCTAATTAATTTTGGAATTATGGGTTACACCGCTCTTGGAGGATTAGCGGCAGTTTTAGTAAATGTACCACCTGTTAAAGAAGCTTGGAAAGCTGGGGGATCAGGTATGGTTGTTTCTTTAATTCTTATAATATCTGGTGTTTATATAATCCGCACAGTTCTAAGAAAATTCGAAAATTCAAAAAAAAGAAATTATATAGTTGCAGCAATTATTGTTATAGGTTTTGTATTCATAAGATATATTTCTGGCCCAGCAATTGAAAATATAGAAGCTATTGACCCAGCCAAAACAGGGTTTCTTGGTGGATTAGGCTTACCAATAATTTTCTCATGGATAGTTGGTGGTTTATTTGCTGCAGGAATAGCTTTCATAGTTGGTAAAATTGCACTTGGATTAAGAGCAGACTATTTAGCGATAGCAACTTTACTTATAGCTGAAATTATAGTTTCAATAATTAAACATGAAGATTGGCTAGCAAGAGGTGTAAAAAATGTTATTGGTTTAAAAAGACCAGTTCCTTACGAAGTTGATTTACAAGGCGCAACATGGTTTATAGATCTCGTAGAAAAATTTCATTCAAAAAAATTAGATTTAATTACCTCTTTGTCCGAAAGACAAGATGTTTTAAATCAATTAGTTATTGATGCATCTTCAGTTTATGTAAAATTGTGTCTTGCAGGTCTGTTTTTGACTGTCGTAATAATTTTATTAATTCTTACTCAAAAAGCATTGTATTCGCCTTGGGGAAGAAAGATGAGAGCCATTAGAGATAATGAAGTGGCTGCAAATGCAATGGGAAAAAATGTTGTAAAAGAACATTTATTAATATTTATTTTGGGTTCAGCAATAGTTGGAATAGCTGGTGCTATGATGGTGACAAATGATGGCTTATTTACACCAGGCAGTTATAGACCAATGAGATACACATTTGTAATATGGGTAATGGTAATTGTTGGAGGAACTGGAAATAATTTTGGCGCAATTCTTGGAGGTTTTGTTGTTTGGTTTTTATGGGTAGAGGCTGCACCAATTGCTTTATTTTTTATAAATTTTTTTACTGCACACTTGGAAGAAACTAATGCAGTTAAACAACATTTAATTCAAAGCGCTGCATATTTTAGATTTTTACTAGTTGGTATTGGACTTTTGATTATAATGAGATACCGTCCTAAAGGATTGATACCAGAGAAAATAAATATTAAATAAATTATGTTTTTTTATATTCTAACAGGCATTGCAATTGGGATTATTATTTATTTAGGAGATAAATACATATTTTAATGAATAAAAATCTTATTTTATTAACTTTAAGTCAGATTTTTAGTTTTACAGCAGCTCCAGTTACTGTTTTTTTAAGCGGAATTATAGGATCTCAAATAAGTCCCATGAAGTCATTAGCGACTTTACCCATGTCAATTTCTGTTGTTGGAATAGCTATCGGCGCAATTGTAGCTACAAAAATTATGAGCTTAGTGGGAAGAAAACTTGGTTTTATCTATGCATCAATTGGTAATGCATTATTTTCAATTTTGGCAGCTTATTCAATATTTAATCAGAATTTTTACATTTTTTGTTTTGCCAACTTTTTTATAGGTATTGGAATGGCCTTTACTCATCAATATCGTTTTGCTGCTGCAGAAAGTGTTGAAAAAAAAATGGCTCCAAAAGCGATTTCAATACTATTATTTGGAGGGATCATCTCAGCTTTTTTAGGACCAAGTTTAGCCAACTATTCAAAAGATTTAGTTAGCGAGAATTTGTATGTAGGATCATATTTATCTTTAGCAGTTTTAACATTTATACCCACAATTCTTTTTTTGTTTTATGAAAGTAAAATGATTGTAAAAGAAAATGTTAATTATACTGGAAGAAGCTATTTAGAATTAATCTCTCAACCAAGATTTATTCAAGCGTTAGCAGCATCAGCATTTGGATATGCAATAATGACTTTTTTAATGACAGCAACACCTATAAGCATGCATGTTATGGAAAAAATGAGTTTAAGTAAAACAGGTATGGTAATTCAATTTCATGTCGCCTCAATGTTTTTGCCATCACTTGTAACTGGACACTTAATTAAAAAAATTGGCCATAGCAACGTAATCTATATTGGTATATTTTTTTACAGTATTACTTCGTTTATAAGTATTTTTGATCAAACTTTTTTTAATTATATGTTTGCCCTTATTTTTTTAGGTATAGGTTGGAATTTTTTATTTATATCAGGAACAAGTTTACTTGTGCTTACATACGAAGAAAAAGAAAAATATAAAGCACAGGGCTTAAATGATTTTATTGTTTACTCGGTACATGCATTAGGCAGTTTATCAGCAGGAGTGTTTATTACTCTAACAAGTTGGAAGATAATGAACTTAATTTGTATTCCTTTTATGATATTAATTGTTTTAGCGAGTATAAGAGCTGATATATCAAATAAACAAAACCCTAGCGTAATAAAACGCTAGGGTTTTTAAAATAAAAATTATCTTTGTTTTTTAGTTTTAAACTTGCCGCCTTTAATTTCTTTCTCCAAGAAAGAACCAAAAGCTTCACCAACATCAGTAAATTCTATTCCTGTTGCACCTTCATAATTTACAGCTTTTCCTTTAGCTAGTAAATCAAGAGCTTTTTTAAGTTGGCCTGGATAGATTTTTGTTCCGGGTGCATTCGCAACAGACATTACATTTTTTTGAATAGTATTTCTGTCTGCTTTACCACCAGCTTGCATTGCAAGTGTAATTAATGCAGCTGCATCATAAGATTCACCTGTGTATGGTCCTGATGAGTCAATACCAGCAGACTTAGCTACTTTTGCAAATACTCCAGCACCTTTTCCAGTTGATCCCGGTATAGATCCAAATGATTTATTTAAAGCTTTACCAAAAGAATCCGTAAGCGAATCTCCAATCATACCATCAGATAAAATAAATTTATCAAACGCGCCTGAATCTAAAGATCCTTGAATAATACCTTTTCCACCTTGATCAAGATATCCAATAACTGCAACAGCGTCTCCACCTGCAGAAGCTAATGTTGCTACTTCAGATGAATAATCTGCTTTACCATCTTCGTGAGCTGCAACTGTTGTTACTTTAATACCATGGGCTTTAACTGCAGCTGAATATACATCTGCAAGTCCTTTTCCATAGTCGTTATTTGTATAAGTTATTGCAACGCTTTTAACTCCTCTATCTTTAGTTATATCTGCAAGAATTTGTCCCCCTCTTGCATCTGATGGCGCAGTTCTAAAAAAATAACCCCTATCATTAATATCTGTAAGTCCTGGAGATGTAGCTGATGGTGAAATCATAACAACTCCATTCGGTACAGCAACTTTTTCTGCAATTGCTCCAGTGACTCCTGAACAATCTGCTCCCATAATTGCAACAGCTACACCAGAAACTAATCCTTCAGCGGCTGTAACAGCTGCAGCAGAGTCCACACAAGTCGAGTCTGCTCTTGTTACTGATATTTTTTTACCGCCAAGTAATGAGCCTGAGTCCGAAGCTTCTTTGAAAGCAAGTTCTGCAGATGCTGCCATTGCGGGTGTAAGTGATTCAATTGGACCAGTGAAACCTAAAATAATACCCATTTTAATTCCGTGTCCATCTGCATTAGAATTTGTGACCATAGAAGATACAAATAAAAATACAGCAATTATTAATTTTCTCATTTTTCCTCTAATTTGTTAGTATTTATAAAAAATCAATTTAAGGACGATTAAATTTAATTTTCAACATTAAAATTATTATATATTTTGATAGGAAAATGCTGGTATTTTATTCAAAAAAGAAACTTTAAACATGAAAAAATTGTGGCGAGCATCAAAAAATCAAATTTTGAATTCAAATTTGATGCAGTATGAAAAATTCATAAAAGATAAATATCATCTTAATTTCAAAAGTAATTACGATAAAATATTTAATTGGAGTATAAAATATAAAGGAATTTTTTGGGACAGTATTTGGGATTTCTGTAAAGTTAAGGGACTCAAAGGAAAAAATAAAATTAAAAATTCAAAAATTTTTTATAAAAATTTATTTTTAACTGACTACAAATTAAACTTCGCTGAAAACATCTTAGTCAAAAGTGACAATTCAAAAGCTATTACATTCATAAGTGAAAATGGGTTTAGAGAAGAAAGATCATGGTTTCAGTTAAATCAAAATGTGAGCAAGATAATTTCATATTTTAATAAAATAGGTATTAAAAAAGGTGATAGAGTATCTGCATACTTACCAAATATAATTCAAACTGTTGAAAGCTTTGTTGCTACTTCTGCAATTGGAGCAATATGGTCATCTTGTTCTCCAGATTTTGGTGTAAATGGTCTTATTGAAAGGTTTGCTCAAATAAAGCCAAAAATTTTAATTATTGGTGATAGATATTATTATAACGGAAAAGAAATCAATGTTATTGAAAGACTTCCGGATATATTAAAAAGAATTAAATCAATTAAACATGTTTTAGTGATTAATTACCCTGGAAAAAAATATCTAAATTTAAAGAAATCTAAAGGTATAAAATTTAAATTCTGGAAAGAAATTGAAAGATATCCCTCATCATCAATTAATTTTAAAAAATTTAATTTTAATACTGAACTTGCTATCCTTTACTCAAGCGGAACGACTGGTAAACCTAAATGCATATGCCATAGATCAGGTGGCATACTGTTACAACATTTAAAAGAACATCAGCTTCATTCAAATATAAAAGAAAATGATAATATTTTTTATTTTACAACATGTGGATGGATGATGTGGAACTGGTTAGTAACCTGTCTAGGATCTAAGGCGTCTATTGTTTTATTCGATGGATTCCCAATGTTTAAACAAAAAGATTTACTATTAAAAATTGTAAGTAAAGAAAAAATCACACTTTTTGGAGTAAGTGCAAAATATATAGATGCTTTAAAAAAAAGTAATATTTTAAATACTTTTGATTTAAAAAAACTGAATACAATATGTTCAACTGGATCTCCCTTATCAAAAGAAGGATTTGAATATGTATATAAAAAAATTAAAAAAAATGTTCATCTTGCATCAATTTCTGGTGGCACAGATTTAGTTTCATGTTTCGTACTTGGAAATATTTATAAATCTGTAATTTCAGGAGAAATACAATCAAAAGGCTTAGGAATGGATGTGGATATTTTTAATGAAAGCGGTAAATCAGTAAAGAATAAAAAGGGAGAGTTGGTTTGTAAAACTCCATTTCCTTCAATGCCAACAAAGTTTTGGAATGATAAAAATAATAAAAAATTTCAAAATGCTTACTTTAACAGATATAAAAATATTTGGCATCATGGAGACTATGGAGAGATAAAAAATTCAGGTGGGTTTTTAATTTATGGTAGATCAGATGCCACTTTAAATCCTGGCGGTGTAAGACTGGGCACAGCAGAAATATATTCCGAAGTAGAAAAATTTAAAGAAATAAAAGAGTCGATTGTTGTGGGTCAATCTTGGGATAATGATATCAGAATAATTTTATTTGTTATCCTTAATAACGGGGTGATACTAAATGATGAATTAATAAAAAAAATTAAAAAACAGATTAGAATAAATGCTTCACCAAGACATGTTCCAAATAAAATATTTAAAGTAAACGACATTCCTAGAACCAAAAATGGAAAAATTGTCGAATTAGCGGTGAAAAATATAATAGAAGGTAACACGATTAAAAATAAAGAAGCGCTGGCAAATCCTGAAGTTTTAGAGGAATATACACAAATAAAAGAATTATATGAATTTAAAAAAGATTGATCCGAAATTTTCAAAAAAAACAAACCCTAGGATTGGTTTGATTGCTTTAGCCTCAGATTTTATAATTGAAAAAGATTTTGCAGATGTCATCAAAGATAAAGATATAGATTTTTTTGTTAATCGTATAAAGACATATGACCCTTTAACAAAAGAAAATTTAATTAAAATGTCAGAAGATCTTACAAATGTCACGAATGATATTTTGCCAAATGAGAAAATCGATTGTGTTGTTTATGGTTGTACATCTGGAACAATTGCAAGCGGTTATGAAACTATTGAAAAAAAGATAAAAAATGCAAAACCTTCATCAAAAGTTACAACTCCAAGTACTGCGGCTATAGCTGCATTAAAAAAATTGAATATTAAAAAAATTTCTATTTTTACTCCTTATCCCCAAAAATTGAACAATCAGGTTGTCTCTTTTTTCAAGGATGAGAAATTTCAAGTAACATCAAATTCATATTTAGATATTGATTCCGATAGTGATATTTGGAAAGTAGACCCAGATTTTTTGTATGAAGTTTTAACGAACATGGACCATGGAGATGCTGATGCAGTATTTATTTCGTGTACGGCTCTCCCAGTTCTTCAAATTATTCAAAAACTCGAAAAAAACCTAAATAAATTTGTTCTTTCTAGCAATCAAGTTTTAATTTGGGATACGTTAGAAAAGATTGGACAAAATAATTCTATATCTGGTTTTGGAAAGTTATTTAATTCAAATTAATCATGTCCTTTACAAAAGATGAATATAAAGAAAGATTAAACAAAACAAAACAATCTATGCAACAAAAAGGCATAGAATTACTAATATCCCAAGATACCAATAATATGAATTATCTTACTGGATATGATGCATGGTCTTTTTATTATTCTCAATGTGTACTTGTCCATGTTGATCTAGAAGAGCCGATTTGTTTTGTTAGGGCCCAAGATGCTGGAGGCGCTTATATTAAGACATATTTAAAAAAGGAAAATATTATAGTTTATAAAGAAAAGTATATTCATACATGGCCAACACACCCATACGATGCATTAATCGATTTTATTAAAGAAAGAAAATGGGAAAAATCAAATATTGGTGTCGAAATGGATAGTCATTACTTTACTGCATTTTGTTACGAAAAGTTAAAACAAGGATTACCAAATGCAAATATTAAAGACTCTAAAAGACTAGTTAATTGGGTAAGATTAATAAAGTCAGATGCAGAAATAAATTTAATGAAAGGAGCTGCAAAGATTTCTGAAAATGCAATGAAAGTTGCAATGAATAGTATAAATCCTGGAGTAAGACAGTGTGATGCAGTAGCAGAAATTCAAAGAGCTTTATTTAGAGGAACTCCAGAAATTGGTGGAGAATATGCAAGTATTGCTGTTTTATTACCCACAGGCAAAGGCACATCCGCATCACATTTAACGGCTACAGATGAGAAATTTGTAAAAGGAGAGGCGACTGTTGTTGAATTATCTGGAGTAACCAAAAGGTATCATTGTCCAATGGCACGAACAGTCCATCTTGGAAAACCAGAGCAAAAAAAAATAGATGCAATGAAAGCTACAAACGAAGCCTTGAATGAAGGAATATCTGCAGCAAAACCTGGAAACACAGCAGATGATGTGGCTCAAAAATTTTGGGGGGTTCTTGATAAATATAATATTAAAAAAGAGTCTAGAACAGGATATTCAATTGGAATTGGATATCCCCCAGATTGGGGTGAACATACTTTAAATATTTATAAAGGTGATAAAACTATTCTAAAACCAAATGTTTGTTTTCATATGATTGCTGTAATGCAATTTGGGGATTGGGGTGTTGAAGCATCAGAGTCTGTAAGAATTACAGACAAAGGAAGTGAGTTATTTTGTAATTTCCCCAAAGACTTGCATATAAAATAACTTGAAAAAACATCACACAAATGTTTTAAAACACGCTTATGTCTAAGAATTCAGAATTCGTCAAATTTGATAAAGTTGATAAAAGTTATGATGGCAAAGTTTTAGTTGTTAAAGATCTTAACTTAGACATTTCAGAAGGTGAATTTATAACAATGCTTGGACCATCTGGCTCTGGAAAGACAACTTGTCTAATGATGTTAGCTGGTTTTGAAACTCCAACAAATGGAGAAATTTACTTAGACTCAAATCCAATTTCAAATATTCCTCCACATAAAAGAGGAATTGGAATGGTATTTCAAAATTATGCACTATTTCCACACATGACTGTTTATGAAAATTTAGCTTTCCCTTTAAAAGTAAGAAAAGTTTCAAAAGACGATATAGATAAAAAAGTTGATAAAGCACTGTCTATGGTTTCTCTAACCGGTTTTGAAAACAGAATGCCAGGGCAATTATCAGGTGGACAACAACAAAGGGTTGCTGTAGCTCGTGCATTAGTTTTTGATCCAGCTGTTGTTTTAATGGATGAACCATTAGGCGCTCTAGATAAAAATTTGAGAGAAAGCATGCAGTATGAGATTAAACATATTCATGAAAGTATTGGAGTTACTGTAGTTTATGTTACCCACGATCAGGGTGAAGCATTAACTATGTCAAACAGAATCGCTGTTTTTAATGATGGTAAAGTTCAACAACTTTCATCACCTGACAAATTATATGAAGAACCAGTGAATTCTTTTGTAGCAGAATTTATTGGGGAAAATAATACTTTCCAGGGTGAAGTATCGGATATTTCTAATGGAAAATGCAAAGTTAAATTAAAAGAAGGTGAAATAGTAGCTAATCCAATAAATGTTAAATCAAAAGGTGATAAAACTACTGTTTCTATAAGACCTGAAAGAGCTCTTATCAACCCATCTCAAAAAATGGATAATAATTATAAGGGAAAAATTGAGGAAGTGATTTATCATGGTGATCATACCCGTGTAAGACTTAACGTTCTTGGAAATTCCGATTTTATTTTAAAAGTTCCTAATAGTTCACAAAATATAGATATCAAACTTGGGAATACAATTAATATTAGTTGGAACTCAACCGATGCAAGAGCTTTAGACCCAAAATAAACCAATTTAGAATTATTCTTACTATAATCAGCCCTAATCCACTTAATTTTTATTAAATACTTGGTTGACTCCGTTTTTTTTACTTGTTGTAATTATGTTTTTAAAAAAAACGTTTAAACGGAGGATAAATGAAAAAATTAAGTAAATTATTACTTACCCTTTCTTTTGCTCTTTCAATAACTTCATCAGCATTTGCAGTTACAGTTGCATCTTGGGGTGGAGCATACACTGAAAGTCAAAAATTAGGATATGGTGATCCTACTGCTAAGAAACTTGGTGTACCTATTAACTGGGTGGATTATTCTGGTGGATTATCAGAAATTAAAGCACAAAAAGAAGCTGGTGCGATTACATGGGATATAATCGATGTATTTGCAATGGATACCATTACTGGATGCGACGAAGGTTTATTTGTTGAATTTGATTTTGATAAAGACTTTCCTGCCGCTCCAGACGGAACTCCAGCGAGTAAAGATTTCTTTGCTCCAATGCCAAGTAAGTGTGCTGTAGGAAATATTTTATATTCTTGGACTTACGCTTATAATACTGAAAATGTAAAAGGTACTCCAAAAACTATAAAAGATTTCTTTAACACAAAAAAATTTCCTGGAAAAAGAGCTATATACAAAAGTGCTTTAACAAATTTAGAAATTGCTTTAGCAGCTGATGGTATTAAACCAGGAAAAGGTGGAGCAAAAATCTATGAAGCTTTAGAAACAGAAAAAGGTGTTGATAGAGCAATGAATAAGATCAAAAAACTTTGCACAGACCCTCAAGGTGGATGTGTATTTTGGTCTGCAGGTGCTCAACCACCAGAACTTTTAATGAGTGGTGAAGTAGTAATGGCAACTGGTTGGAATGGTAGATTCTTTAACGCAATCGTTGGAGAAGGTGCACCATTAAAACAAGTTTGGGATGGTCAAGGTCTTGACTATGAATATTTTGTTTTAGTCAAAGGTGGACCAAACGAAGCTGATGCTAAAAAAGCATTAGCTGAGATGACAAGTACAGAAGGTTTAGCAGGAAGTGCTAAATATATAGCATACGCACCTTGGAGAAAATCATCTTTAAAAATTATGGAAGCAGGTGAGCCGTGGTACAAAGACGGTAAAACAAACATGGTTCCAGAAATGCCAACTGCACCAGGAAACACAAAAAATTACTTCCTAGTTGATCCAATTTACTGGGCCGATAATGGTACAGAGCTTGGAGAAAAATGGGAAGCAATGAAAGCTGGACTATAATTTAAGTTTTAAAGACTAAAATTATATAATATATTTAGGGCGGTTTTAATAACCGCCCTTTTTATTTTATGAGCAGTGAAACTAAACAAATATTAACTACTGACGGAATTCCTTTAGAGGTAAGCTTAAAAAAAGCAGAAAAAAAAAATAAAATAAAAGCTTTTCTTTTAGTAGCTCCATTGTTACTTTTTTTAATAATTACTTATATTTTTCCAATAGGTGAAATGCTTTTTAGAAGCGTAGATGATCGAATGGTCACAAATATGCTTCCAAAAACATTTAAAGCAATGGAAAAATGGGATGGTAAAGAATTACCCCCAGAGGAAGTTTTCGAGGCATTTTATTTGGATTATAAATTTCTTGTTGAGAAAAAGACATTTGGAAAATTAGCCACTCAATTAAATTACGAAAAAAATGGTTTTAAAAGTATTCTAAAAAAACTTCAACGTAAAATGAAAAAATTTGAACAAGGTAATTATAAAGAGCAAATCATGAATGTGCATAAACGTTGGGCAAATGTTGAATATTGGAGAGCTATAAAGAGAAGAGCCCCAGATATTACTTATTCAAAATATCTCAAAGCAATGGATATGTATGAAAATGAAGATGGAAAAATATCACAAGTTTCAGAGGATAGAAGAGTTCACAGAATATTATGGCTTAGAACTTTGGAGATTGCTTTTTTTGTAACTATATTATGTTTTTTAATGGCGTATCCGATAGCACATTTACTAGCAACCTTACCAATGAAATATAGTAATCTATTAATGATTTGTGTTCTATTACCTTTCTGGACTTCTTTATTAGTAAGAACCGCAAGTTGGATGATACTTTTACAACAACAAGGAATTGTAAATGATTTTTTTGTATGGATTGGCCTTGTTGGCGAGGAAAACAGACCAGAAATGATGTATAATAAAACAGGCACTTATGTTGCGATGACCCAAATTCTATTACCTTTTATGGTGTTACCGCTTTATAGCGTTATGAAGACAATTTCCCCAAGTTTAATGAGGGCAGGAAAATCACTTGGAGGAACTCCTTTTGTAGCTTTTTGGAAAGTTTATTTTCCTTTAACAATTCCTGGAATTGGGGCTGGCTGTTTATTGGTTTTTATACTTGCAATTGGATACTATATTACACCAGCACTTGTTGGAGGTGCCTCGGGCACTTTAATAAGCAATCAAATAGCCTTTCATATGAAAAGTACTTTAGATTGGAGTTTTGCATCTGCAATGGGTCTAATGCTTCTAACTGGAGTTCTTGTAATTTATTGGATTTATAACAAACTTGTAGGAGTAGATAATATAAAACTAGGATAATTATGGCATTACCAAAATATACAGAGACAAGATATAGAATTTGGCACTATTTTTATCTTTTTATTTGTACCTGTGTTTTTTTCTTTTTGATTGCACCTTTGTTTGTAATTTTTCCATTATCATTTAATGCAGAAGAGTTTTTAGTTTTTTCAGATGGAATGAAAAGATTAGATCCAGATGCATTCTCACTAAGATGGTATAAGGATATGATATATGGAACTAAAAATCCTTGGGGTCTTGCAACAAAAAATAGTTTTATAATTGCAACCTTTGCCACAATAGGCTCAGTGATACTTGGAACAGTTGCAGCATTAGGTTTAAGTAGCAGACACATGCCTTATAAAGGAATAATAATGGCTACATTAATATCTCCGATGATTGTACCTTTGATTATTTCTGGTGTTGCAATATTTTTCTTTATGGCAAAAGCAGGTTTGGCTGCAACACATACAGGAATAATTTTGGCACACATTGTTTTAGGAACTCCATTTGTAGTAATTACAGTGACTGCTACACTATCTGGTTTTGATCATAGTGTAACTAGAGCAGCATCAAGTTTGGGAAGTGATCCTGTAAATACATTTATGAAAATTACATTACCTTTGATTTTACCAGGAGTAATATCAGGTGGTTTATTTGCCTTTGTAACTTCTTTTGATGAAGTAGTAGTTGTTTTATTCTTAGCTGGATTAGATAATACAACTATTCCAATTCAAATGTGGACAGGTCTAAGAGAACAATTAAGTCCAACTATTTTAGCGGTTGCAACATGTTTAATTGTTTTATCAACTCTTATTTTAGTAACAGCTGAACTTTTAAGAAGAAGATCAGAAAGAATTAGAGGAATAAGTAGATAATTAGTCTACCGACTCAATTACAGTAGCAATCCCCATGCCAAGACCGATACATTGAGTTGAAAGCGCATACTTTTTATTTTCTCTTCTTAGAAGATCAGCAGCTTTTCCGGTAATCCTAGCTCCTGTAGCTCCAAGTGGATGTCCTAAGGCTAATGCGCCTCCATCAATGTTAACTTTCTTTTTGTCAATACCTAAATCTTTTATACAAGCTAAAGATTGCGATGCAAAAGCCTCGTTAAGTTCAAAGATATCAATTTTATCAATTGATAAATCTGCACGCATAAGTGCTTTTTTTGATGCACCTATTGGACCAAGTCCCATGTAATCTGGATCACAACCTTCAACAGCTGTAGAAATTATTCTACCCAATATATTAAGATTATTTTCTTTTGCATAATTTTCTTCACAGATTATTGTTGCCGCTGCCCCATCAGTTAATGGTGAAGATGTTGCTGCGGTGACTGTTCCTTTTGTATCAAAAGCAAGTTTTAATTGATCTAATTTTTCTTGAGTACTATTGGGTCTAATATTTCCGTCTTCTTTACATTCACCTATTGGAATTATTTCTTCAGATAACTTTCCATTTTTTTGAGCTTCATGTGCTTTATTATGACTTGATATTGCAAATTCTTGCTGCTCTTCTCTTAAAATATTAAACTTTTTAGCTACGTTTTCAGCTGTAGTACCCATTGAAAAATATACATGTGGGTTTTCTTTTTCAGTATAAGGATAAGGGACTGGGTCAAATCCAGTATTTACTCTAGACATACTTTCTACTCCACCACAAATAAAAACTTTGCCTGACCCCATTGCAATTTTACCTGATGCTATATGGATAGCCTCCATTGAGGATCCACACCACCTGTCAACGGTCATACCCGACGTTTTAACATTCATATCCGCTAAAAAAGTAACTAATTTTCCAATGTTGAAACATTGTTCACCAACTTGAAAAGCACAACCAACCACAATATCTTCAATATCTTCCTTATTAATTTTGCTTTTAGAAACTAAATTTTTTACAACTTCGGATAATAAATTTACTGGCTTAACATCAATAAGTGCACCCTTCCTTGCCATAGTGAAGGGCGAACGAGCATATCCAACAATAACAGGTTTAAACATATTTATATGTATATATATTTATTTAGGAAATGGCAAAGAGGTAATAGTACCTTTTACTAATTTGCCGTCCAAGGTTTCTACTAAAACTTTTTGATTTTCTTTCCAATAATCTTTTGAAATCATTGAAAGACCTATATTTTTTTTTATTCTTGGTGAAAAAATTCCAGATGTAATTCTTCCAATAATTTTTTTACTTAGTGAAAGTACAGGTAAAAGCTTACCATTAGGTTTATAGGGTTTTCCACCAAACATGACCCCTCGCATTTTTTGCTTTAATCCACTTTTTTTAATTTTTTCAAGAGCTTTTTTTCCAATAAAATCATGATCATCAAATTTACAATATTTTTCTAAATTACATTCGTAAGGATTGTTTTCTTTAGTAAAATCGTTTCCATATGACATTAACCCGCCTTCTATTCTATCTATTAGATTAGGACATCCTGGTGAAATATTAAATTTTTTTCCAGCTTTCCAAATTGTATCCCAAAGATTTTCTCCCAAGTCTTTACTATCAAAATATTTTTCGAAACCTTTAAAGTAAATTTCAAAACCATCTTGTTTACTATAGCCTGACCTTGCTATTATTTGTTTCGTTCCCATAAAGTCAAATATTCTAAAATTGAAAAATTTTATTTTTCTGATTTCTTCTCCAAAAATGGATACAAGTAAACTTTCAGATTTTGGTCCTTGTACTGCTAATGGATAAACATCTGGTTCTTTTATTTTAACATCTAAACCTAGTCCAATTGCAATACCATTGGCCCAGAGCAATATATCAGAGTCAGCAATAGATATCCAAAACATGTCATCATCTAATTTAAGAAGAACAGGATCATTAATCATACCCCCTTTTTCATTTAAGATTGGAATATAAAAACATTTTCCAGTTTGCATTTTTTTTAATGGCCTTGGTGTCAACTTTTGAATAAGTTTAAATGCATCTTTACCGGATATTTGAACCTGCCTTTGACAAGAAACATCCCATAGCTGAACATGTTTGCTTAAATGCCAATAATCTTGCTCCACGGTTTTTCTAAAACCTTTTGGTAAGAGCATATGATTGACAACTGTAAAATCTGATACACCTAACTTTTCAACTTTATCGGTAAAAGGTGTACGTCTTATACGTCTTGACATATTTAATTTGATATTTTTTGATTGATGAACAGACATTTTTTTCATTAATTTATTTTGACCACCAAACAGAATAACCGTTTGGAGCGATTATAACAGGTATATGATATTTTTTCTTAGGATTTTTCATATTAAACTTGATTACGATTTCTGTAACATTAGTTTTTTTTTTATAATAATTTTGTAGATTAAAAATAATTTCATATTTTAATGAAGAATCTTTTTTTGTTATAGAAAATTGTTTATAAATTCTCCCATTTTTATCTGTCTTAGATTGAAAAATCTTTCTTCTTAATCCATTTTTTTTTATTTGATTTATAATTACTTTTACACCTGATGCATGTGAGCCATCTGTTGAACTTAATAAGTGTGATGAAACTATTGCCATTGATTATTCAATTGATGCTTTATCTCTTTTATTACTTACTGCAGCCACAATCGGGCTGATAACCCCTTTAGCTTTTACGTTTACACATGCAGTTTTTCCACTTTCCAGAGCTCTTTTAAGTGCTGGTGCAAGCTCTTCTCTTTTAAGAACAAGCTCACCATGGCCTCCAAATCCTTCGAATATTTTATGAAAGGGAATATCTCTAAAATCAGTTGCAAAATGTTTTCCATTTTCAAACAGCCTTTCTTGTTGTTGAGAAATACAATCTAATCCTCCATTATTATCTATCACAACTACTATCGGCTTATTTTCTTGAAAAGCTGCTTCAATAGATAAGCCTCCAGATAAAAAAGCCCCATCGCCGCTTATCAATACTACATTTGATTTTGGATTTAGATTTTTTGCAGAAAGTGCAAACGGAACCCCAACACCGAGCATACTAAAAGTTCCGGGATGTAAAATACCACCAAGTTTTTTTCCTTTATGACCAGCAATATTAATTGCTATTTCAGACCAAAAATGAGTATTTCCACCATCTATCACCAACCAATCATTATCCTTCATTGCATCTTGTACATCTAAAGCTAATTGGAGCGGATGAATTTTACCACCGTTTTTTTTTGCTTCGATTGTTTCTTTTTCAAGATCTTTTAA
>CACMXM010000014.1 GCA_902617645.1 uncultured Pelagibacteraceae bacterium
TATTACCCTGTGTAACTTGAAATCATTGAATATTCAATATTAATCAAGTAATTTCATCAAAAATGAAAAACAAATATTCTATATTTTCGCTAATTAAAAATGCTTTTAGCAGCCACGAAAATTGGCAAAGAGCATGGCGTGATCCTGAACCAAAAAAAGAATATGATGCGATAATCGTAGGTGGTGGAGGACATGGATTGGCAACAGCATATTATTTGGCAAAAAAACACAAAATGACAAATATAGCTGTTGTTGAAAAAGGTTGGATTGGTGGTGGAAATACGGGAAGAAATACAACTATTATAAGATCAAATTATTTATGGGATGCTAGTGCAGGATTATACGACCACGCACTTAAAATTTGGGAAGGTTTATCTCAAGAACTTAATTATAATGTGATGTTCAGTCAAAGAGGTGTTATGAATTTAGCACATAACCTTCAAGATGTTCGAGATCTTAAAAGAAGAACGCATGCAAACAGATTAAATGGTATAGATGCTGTTTGGTTAAATACTGATGAAGTAAAAAAATTCTGTCCAATCATAAATACTTCTCCAGACATTAGGTATCCAGTTTTAGGTGGTACATTACAAAAAAGAGCTGGTACAGCGCGTCATGATGCTGTTGCTTGGGGATACGCTAGAGGAGCGGATCAGCTAGGTGTAGATATTATTCAGAATTGCGAAGTTAAAGGAATTAAAAGAGATGGTGATCAAGTAATTGGTATTGAAACATCCAAAGGGTACATAAAATCAAAAAAAATTGGAGTAGTTGCTGCAGGTCATTCAAGTGTAATAGCAAATATGGCTGGTTTAAAATTACCACTTGAAAGTAAACCACTTCAAGCTTTGGTATCTGAGCCAGTTAAACCAATTATTGATACAGTTGTGATGTCAAATGCTGTTCATGCTTATGTTAGTCAGTCCGATAAAGGTGAATTAGTTATTGGTGCTGGAACAGACTCATATGTATCTTATACTCAGAAAGGAAGTCATAATATTGTGGAGGAGACTTTAAGAGCAATATTAGAACTGTATCCTATTTTTAGTAGAATGAAAATGCTAAGACAATGGGGAGGTATAGTTGATATATGTCCTGATGCAAGCCCAATAATAAGTAAAACACAAGTCAAAGGTCTTTATTTCAATTGTGGCTGGGGTACCGGTGGTTTTAAAGCAACACCAGGCTCTGGAGATCTTTTTGCTCACACCATCGCAAATGATGAACCACATAAATTAAATGTGGCATTTAATATAAATAGATTTGTAAATGGCGACCTTGTAGATGAACATGGCGCAGCAGCGGTTGCACACTAAAGATGTTTATAATTAATTGTCCTTATTGTGGAGAAAGAGATCAAACTGAATTTTCATCGGGTGGTGAAGCGCACATAGTGAGACCTAAACAACCAACAGAACTAAGTGACGATGAATGGGCTGAGTTTTTATTCATGAGAAAAAATATAAAAGGAATTCAATTTGAAAGATGGAACCACAGTCATGGCTGTAGAAAATGGTTTAACGTTGTTAGAGACACTTCTAATGATAAAATTCATGCAGTTTATAAAATGGGTGAAAAACCCCCGGCAAATAAATAATGTCTCAAGAATTAAGAATAAACAATAATAAATTCATTGATCAGACAACTAGATTATCTTTTAAATTTAATGGTGAAAAATTATATGGTTACAAAGGAGATACTTTAGCCTCTGCATTATTAGCTAATAATATACATTTGGTAGGTAGGAGCTTCAAATATCATAGACCAAGAGGAATAATGACATGTGGATCTGAAGAGCCAAATGCAATTGTTCAAATTGGAAACGATCCATCACTTACAGACCCAAATGTTAGAGCTACTGAAATAGAACTTTACGAAGGTTTAGAAGCATTCAGTCAAAATTGTTGGCCTAATGTAAAATTTGACATTGGTGGTATAAACAACTTTTTGTCCCCTCTTCTGCCAGCTGGATTTTATTATAAAACATTTATGTGGCCTGCCAGTTTTTGGGAAAAATACGAATTTTTTATACGTCATTCAGCGGGACTTGGTAAATCACCAAGCAAACCTGATCCAGATATATACGATCACAAATATTATCACTGTGATGTATTAGTTGTTGGTGGAGGTATTTCAGGCATAATGGCTGCAAAATTATCAGCTGAAAATAATAATGAGACATTGCTACTTGATGATAAAAATACTTTAGGAGGTGCAACAATTTATCAAAATAATGATTGTTTTCAAATTGACGGCACTCATACTAATTATTGGTTAGAAAAAGAAATTAATAAAATTAAAAATATTAAAAATTTAACTATTAAAACAAGAACAAGTTTAGCGGCTTATCATGGATATAATTATTTATTGGCTAAGGAAAATCTAACTGATCATTTAAGCCCAGATGAAAGAAAGGGTAAAATAAGACAAAGACTTTGGAAAATAAGAGCTAAAAAAGTTATAATTGCAACTGGTTCTATAGAAAGACCATTAATTTTTAATAATAACGACAGACCTGGTATTATGCTTTCATCTGCAATTAAGAAATTTATCGATTTTTATGGTGTAAAAGCAGGAAAAGAAATCTCATTATTTACTAATAATGATAGCGCTTACGAAACAGCAATTTCGTTGAAGAAAAGTGGAGTAAATATTGTATCTATTATTGATATTAGAGATAAATCATCATCAAAAATTGTTAAAGAAGTAGAGAAACATAATATAAAAATTTATTGGAAACATACAATTGTAAATACTGAAGGTTATAGAAAAATTAGTTTTATTGAAATTATGAAACTATCAGATGATGGGTCTGGTGTAATAGGAAAAAAAATTAAATTAAAAACAGATTGCTTGGGGATTTCAGGTGGTTGGACACCAATGGTTCATTTATTCACACAATCTGGTGGGAAATTAAAATTTAGATCAGATGATAATGTTTTTTTACCAGACAAGAATAAAACCCCATCGGATCAAATAAGTATAGGATCATGTAATGGAGATTTTGATATTAAAGATATAATTTTAAACTCTAATAAAGATGTTAAAACATTTTTAGGTATTGAAAATTCATCCTTTGATAATCTAAAAGTTGAGTCATCAAAAGAGGAAATGAAGAGAAATATTTGGTTGCTACCTTCAGATAAACCGATCGGAAAAACAAAACCCTTTTTAGATTTTCAAAACGACTCTACAGCAAAAGATGTCAAACTTGCATTGCGTGAAGGATTCAAATCTATTGAACATGTAAAAAGATATACAACAACTGGAATGGGCACTGATCAAGGAAAATTATCTAATATGCATGCTCTAGGTATTATAGCTGAAACAACTGGAACAAATATGGGTGAGCTAGGTACAACAACTTTTAGACCTCCCTACACTCCTCTTACCTTCGGTGCAATTGTTGGAAGAAATGTTGGAGAATTTTTTGATCATACAAGAAAAACTGCAATGCATAATTGGCATGTTCAAAATAAAGCTAAATTTGAAAATGTAGGTCAATGGAAAAGAGCCTGGTATTATCCAAAAAATGGTGAGACAATGTTTGAAGCAGTTCAAAGAGAAAGCAAAGCTGCTAGAGAAAGTGTTGGTATACTAGATGCTTCTACGCTTGGAAAGATTGATATTCAAGGCACTGATGCGTCAGAATTTTTAAATCGTGTATATACAAATGCTTGGTCAAAGTTAGCTATAGGCAAATGTAGATATGGTTTAATGTTAAATGAGGATGGAATGGTTTATGATGACGGAGTAACTACAAGATTAGGTGAAAAACACTATATAATGACGACTACAACTGGTGGTGCAGCAAATGTACTTACTAAACTAGAGGATTATCTTCAAACAGAGTGGCCTGAACTAGATGTTTATTTAACAACAGTTACTGATCATTTTTCAACAATAAGTATCTGTGGACCTAACTCGAAAAAAATATTGAGTAAAGTCATACCGAATCTGGATCTATCAGATGAAAAATTTCCTCATATGTCTTTCAAAAATTCTATAATAGATGGAATTAAATGTAGGGTAATGAGGATTAGTTTCACAGGTGAGCATAGCTATGAAATAAATATTCAATCAAATTTCGCTAAACATGTTTGGGAATTGTGTATGGATGCTGGTAAAAATTATAATATAACTCCTTACGGTACTGAAACTATGCACCTTTTGAGAGCAGAAAAAGGATTTATAATTACTGGTCAAGATACGGATGGAACAATGACACCATCAGATTTACAAATGGATTGGATTATTGGTAAGAAAAAATTTGATTTTATTGGTAAAAGATCGCTTTATAGAAGCGATACAATAAGAGATGATAGAAAACAATTAGTAGGTCTTTTGACTGATAATCCTAAGGAGATTTTAGAGGAAGGTGCACAAATTGTTGAAAAGTTAAATCAAAAGCCTGTCGAGATGTTAGGGCATGTAACATCGAGTTATTTTAGCCCAAATTTAAATAAATCAATTGCTTTAGCAGTAATGAAGAGTGGAAAAAAACTAAAAGGTAAAAAATTTTTTGTACCAATGGAAAATAAAAACATTAACGTAACTGTTACTGACACAGTTTTTTTTGATAAGGAAAATAAAAGATTAAATGCTTAATTTTGAAACTACAGTGCAAGATAGTAAATCATATGGAGATCTAACTTTATCTGAAGTGGAACCTATTTTAAAAATTAACCTAAGAAGTAACAAAAGAGAATTTTCAACCAAAATAGGCAAACTTCTTTCAATCATACCACCTATAGAAGCAAATACCTCATCTAGTAATGAGGATTATTCTATTTTGTGGTTGAGCCCTGATGAGTGGTTAATTTATTCAAATAACAAAATCTCATATGAACAACAAAATTTATTGGAAGAAAATTTATTTAAAAATATATCTAATATGAACCAAGGCTCAGTTACTAATGTTACAGATCATTGGGTAATGATCAATCTTAAAGGTTTTAAAATTTATGATTTATTATCGAAATCTTCACCATATGATTTTAAAAACTTTAAAATGAAAAAAGGTTCTGTGGCTCAAACTTTGTTAAATCATACTGATGTTATTTTACATAACATAGACGATAATAATTTAAATTTATTTGTGAGAAGGTCTTTTTCTGAAGATTTATGGCTGTGGATTAACGACAGCGCTCGTTTTCTCTAATCTGAATTTTAAATATAATATTAAAATACTAAGATAAATTCCTGAAAAAATCCAATTTACTCCTGCCCAGAGCCAAAAAAAGGTTTCAAAACTTGCATTTATATATCTTGCAAAAAGAAATACCATTATTGGATTAAAGCCATTTCTAAATAAATTTGAAATCATTGCATTTTCCGATTTCTTTATTGCCATAAATAAACCGTTTGAGAGAAAAAATATTGGGTATGCAGGCAAAATAAATGCACAAATTTTTAAGTATTTAGAACCAAACTCGATAACAACTGGATCACTAGAAAAAAAACTTATTATAAGATCTGACAATATGTACAAAAATATTCCAGATACAATCATAATAAGAAATGAATATTTTATAGAGGTAAAATATGTTTCTTTAACTCTATCGAAATTTTTAGCACCAAAATTTTGAGAAATGATAGAAATAATTGCTGTATTAATACCTAATATCGGAAGTAATACTACTTGCTCAATTCTTGTACCTGCCCCGTAACCGGCTACTGCATATTCACCAGATTGACCAATATAAGCAAGAACAATTGCTGCTGTTATAGAGTATGCAAATATTGAAACTACAATAGGCATTGATGTAAAGAAAATATTTATGAAATAGAATAATTTTGGAATAAGAAATTTATTAGTAATTTCTTTAATCCTAGGATTTTTTAAAATTTTAAATAAAATTATAAAAAAAGCTACTGACTGAGAAAATATAGTAGATATTGCTATTCCTTTTACACCTAAAGTTGGAAAGAACAAGAGCCCGAATATTAAAATTGGGTTCAATATTAAATTTATTAAGAATGATAAAATTAATACATTTCTGTAGGTTTTTGTATCTCCTTCAGCGTGTAACAATGAATTTAAAGCTACAACTAAAATAAATAATATTGACCCCGAAAAAATTATATCTGTATATTGAAGACCTAGTTCAGTAACTTCTTTAGTTGTTACCATTAAAGAAAAAATTTTATCGGAAAAATTTAAGCCTATTAGTGTAATTACAACTGATATTAAGACTCCAAAATAAATAATGTGCGTGAAATAATTTAATATATTTTCTTTATTCTTTTCACCTATACTATTTCCTATCAAGGAGGTTCCTGCTACAGTAACTCCTATGGAGGTTGCTACAATAATAAAGTATATTGGAAATGATTTACTTAATGCCGCTAATGCCTCGGGTGATATTTTTCCAGCATAAAAAGTATCAACAATATTATACAAAGTTTGAAATAACATCCCCACCATAGCAGGTAGTGCTAATTTACGAACTAAATGAGGAATGTTGTCCTTTAGTAAATTCATTTCAAGCTTCTCTTTGGAAAAAGTATTTTTTTCCATGTTTTTTTGCTGTTAATATCTGCTTTTGTCTCATTCTAAACCTCTGTTTTTGTGAATTTGTTAAGTTATTATAACAATTTGGACAACTAACACCTTGCTCATAAAAGTTAGATTTTCTCTCAGAAAGTTTGATTGGATTTCTACAACCCGGACATATTTTTAAATTTCCAGTCTTCAATCCATGTTTAATTGATACACGATTGTCAAATACGAAGCAGTCCCCACTCCATAAACTATCCTTTTTCTTAACATTATCTAAATAATTTATTATTCCACCTTTTAATTGGTAAACATTTTTAAAACCTTTTTTTTTTAAATAAGCACTAGCCTTTTCACATCTTATACCGCCCGTGCAAAACATACCTATGTTTTGATTTTTTTTTAAAGTTTTAAAATATCGTGGAAAATCTCTAAAATTATTCAATTCTGGATTAATAGATCCTTTAAATGTTCCAACTTTAAATTCAAAATTTTTTCTAGTATCAATAAGAACAGTTTCTTTTTTTAATATAAACTTATTCCAATCTTTAGGTTCTATCTTGTTTTTTGTAACAATTTTATTTAATTTCATTCCTATTGGAACAACTTCTTTTTTAATTTTAATTTTGCCTTTATTAAAAGCTTGATACTTATAATAGGATATATTTTCATTATCTAACTTTCTGATATTTAGTAAATTTAAAATCTTATTCTTGACTTTTTTATATTTAGTAGGCTTGAAACTAATTGTACCGTTTATCCCTTCAATAGAAATTATAATGGTACCCCTAACCTGCTCTTCTTCAATGAAATTTTTGAGATTTTTTTTTAATAATTTTATATTTTTAATCTTCTTAAACTTATAAAAACCAAATATCTTATACATTATAATTTCCTACATATAGACAAACCATCACCAATAGGAAGGATTAGAGACTCAACTTTATTATTTTTTTTTATATATGAATTGAATTCCCTTATCTTTACCGTAAGCCTGTCATTCTTATCTTCATTTGCTACATCCCCATACCATAATACATTATCTGTAATTATAATTCCCGACTTATTAGTAATTTTTAAAGATTTTTCAAAATAATCTATATAATTCTCTTTATCAGCATCAATAAATACTATATCAAAATATTTATTTGAATTTACTAAATCTTCTAAACTTTTCTTGGCATTATTTACTAATAAATTAATTTTTTTACTAAGATTAGCTTTGTCAAAAAATGATCTTGCTGTTTTAGAGGTTTCCTCGTTTTTATCTAAAGCCGTGATCGAAGTATCATCATTTGATGCCAAGGCCATAGTTAAAGTACTTAACCCTGTAAATGTACCAATTTCCAAAATATTTTTTGGATTAGTGATTTTAATAATAAAGTGTAAGAAATGACATTGGCTAACTGATATTTGCATTTTTTTAATTTCACCAAGTTTTTCATTATATTTTATGATTTCTTTTTGAACTGGGTGTAAATCTATTGAATTATTATTAATATAATTTTCAATTTGACTGTTTATCTGAAGATTTGAACCCATTTTAGTTCAATTTTTTTTTTAGTATTTCATTAACTAATTGTGGATTTGCTTTTCCACCAGAGCTTTTCATAACTTGGCCAACAAAAAAGCCAAATAATTTATCTTTCCCAGATTTGTACAACTCAACATTTTTTGGATTTTCAGATATTATTTTATTTATAATTTTTTCTAATTCTTTTGGATCGCTTTGTTGTTTTAGACCCTTTTCTTCAACAATTTTTTCTGGATCCTTATCTCCATCAGACATTAATTCAAAAATTGTTTTTGCGATTTTTCCTGAAATTGTACCCTTTTTGATGAGATTTATTAATTTTGATAAATTTTTAGATGAAATAGGACTTTCGGTAATTTCTAAATTTTTTTCATTTAATAATGCAAATAATTCACCTGTAATCCAATTTGTAGCGAGTTTTACATCAGAATTTTTTGATACTTCCTCAAAATATTTCGATGTATCTATATCAGATACCAAAATATTAGCCTCATAAGGTGATAGCTTAAACTTTTCTATAAATCTTTTCTTTTTTTCATCCGGTAATTCTGGAATATTTTTTTTAATATTGTTAATAAAATTTTCATCTAATTCCAAAGGAAGCAAGTCTGGATCTGGAAAGTATCTATAGTCGTGAGCATCTTCTTTAGATCTCATAGATCTAGTTTCGTTTTTTTTTGTATCAAATAATCTAGTTTCTTGATCAATAGATCCACCCTCTTCTATAATATCAACTTGTCTATTTGCTTCATAATCAATGGCCATTTGCATAAATTTGATTGAGTTCACATTTTTTATTTCACATCTTGTTCCAAATTCCTTACTACCCTTTTTTCTTACTGAAACATTCACATCAGCTCTTAATGATCCCTCTTGCATATTACCATCACATGTACCTAAATATCTCATTATTGATCTTAGTTTTTTTATATATGAATTTACTTCATCTAATGATCTTAAATCAGGTTTACTTACGATTTCCATCAATGCAACTCCTGATCTGTTTAGGTCAACCAATGTATTATTTGGATCTATATCATGAATACTTTTACCGGCATCTTGCTCAAGATGTAATCTTTCAATTCCAATTTTTTTTTCACCATTTGGTAAATCTAATGTGACTGTTCCTTCGCCCACAATAGGGTTTTTGTATTGTGATATTTGATATCCCTGAGGTAAATCGGCGTAAAAATAATTCTTTCTATCAAAAATTGATTTTTTATTTATTTTTGCATTAAGTCCTATCCCTGTTTTAATTGCTTGTTTGATACAAAACTCATTTATAACAGGTAACATTCCAGGAAAAGCAGCATCTACTAAGCTTACTTGTGTATTTGGTTCTGAACCAAATTTTGTTGGAGAAGTTGAGAATAACTTAGACTCAGACAATACTTGAGCATGTACCTCAAGACCAATAACTACTTCATATTCATTGGTATTTCTTTTAATTAAATATTCTTTATTTTCCTTGCTCAATTTATCCACCAATCATTAATATTATTTTTAAAATTAATATTTTTTTCAATTGAATAAGCTATATTAAGAATATTTTGTTCATCAAAAGCTTTGCCTATCACTTGAAGCCCTAAAGGGTAACCTGATTTATCATGACCAGCCGGTATAGATATAGCTGGTAAACCTGCTAAATTAATGGGTACAGTAAATATGTCGTTTAAGTACATTGAAACAGGGTCATTTGTTTTTTCACCAATCTTAAAAGCTGAGCTCGGAGTTGACGGTGTTAATATAGCATCAACCTTTTTATAAGCTTGATCAAAATCATTTTTAATCAATCTTCTTACTTTTTGTGCTTTTAAATAATATGCATCATAATAACCAGAGGAAAGAACATATGTTCCAATCATTATTCGTCTCTTTACTTCATCACCAAATCCTTCAGATCTCGTCTTTTCATACATGTCAATCAGATTTTCTCCCTTTGATCTAAACCCATACTTTACGCCATCGTATCTAGCTAAATTTGACGAAGCTTCTGCAGGAGCTACTATATAATATGTTGGTAAGGCATAATTAGTGTTTGGTAAATTAATTTCAATTATTTCTCCTCCATTGTCCTCGATTATTTTCATACCTTTTTTCCAGAGTTCGTCTATTTCTTTAGGCATTCCATCAACTCTATATTGCTTAGGTATTCCTATTTTTTTTCCTTTAATATTTTCATTAAGATCTTTTAGATATTGACCTCTTTTAAAATCAACAGATGTTGAGTCTTTATTGTCATAAGAACTAATAACTTCCAGCATCAAAGCACAATCCTTAACGTTTTGGGTCATTGGACCAGCCTGATCTAAAGAGGATGCAAAAGCTACTATGCCATACCTTGAGCAGCTTCCATATGTTGGTTTAAGTCCAACTGTACCAGTAAAAGAGGCTGGTTGTCTAATTGAACCACCCGTGTCTGTTCCTATTGTAGCAGGTGTTAACTTTGCAGCAAGAGCTGAAGATGAACCACCAGATGAACCTCCTGGAACTAAATTTTCAGATATAGGATTTTGTACATTTCCAAAAAAACTAGTTTCATTAGACGATCCCATTGCAAATTCATCGCAATTCAATTTTCCAATGATAATGCCCCCTTCATTTAAAATATTTTGGGTAACAGTCGATTCATAGGTTGGAATGAAATTTTCTAAAATTTTACTACCAGCAGTAGTTCGAATATTTTTGGTACAAAAAAGATCTTTTACTGCTAAAGGAACACCGGGTAATTTTTTATTAAAATCTGGTTTTTCATCAAATTGTTTAGCTTTTTGTAATGCGTTTTCAAAATTTTCTGTAATATAAGAATTTAGTTTTTTTGATTTTTGTGACCTGTCAATAAATGCTTTAGTAACTTCTGTAGATGAAATTTCTTTTTTTTTTATTTTTTCAACTAACTCAAACAACTTTAAATCAATTATATTAGACATTATTCAACAACCTTTGGGACTACAAAAAAATCTTTATTATCTTCAGGTGAGTTTTTAAGTATATCTTCTCTTATATTTTTTGATTTAATTTCGTCCTTTCTTAGTTTTAAATTTGTTTCAGAAATTGATGTAAGTGGTTCAATTTTTTCAGTATCTAGCTTTTCTAGTTTTTCGATAAATTTAAATATTGAATTTAAATCATCACTTAATTTTTTAGCTTTATTATCATCTATCGATATTCTGGACAATTTAGAGATATGCTTTACTGTTTTAAGATCTATAGTCATATGATAAGAATATTGAAAACTATCATTTAATCTGAAAATTACAATATGATCACAATCGATGCCCTAAAAGATAAATTAGATAATAATTCAAGATTGTTAGGTTTAGACCTAGGATCTAAAAGAATTGGCGTTTCTGTCTGTGATGATAGGAGGAAAATTGCCACTCCTTATAAAACTATTCAATTTACCAACATAGAAAATTTATCTTCTGAACTTGCAAATATAATAAAAGAAAATAACATTTCAGGTATAATTGTTGGAAATCCGTTAAATATGGACGGGTCATTTGGTAAAAGTTCACAATCAATCAGAGATAAAGCTAAAATTATTGAGGAAAAAACTGCTATTCCAGTTTGTTTGTGGGATGAAAGGCTATCGACATCAGGGGCTTATAGTTTGTCGAGTGATTTAGACATAAAATTTTCTCAAAAAAAAAAGAAAATCGACGAAAAAGCGGCTACATTTATACTTCAAGGAGCTATTGATTATTTAAATAATTAAACCCTTGCCTTAGTGGCATTAAAAGTTTATAGAGTTGGTTTTAATGGCAATTAATAAAAAAGCTATTAAAATTTCAAAAAAACACCTTCTAGGAATACAAGACCTTTCTATTTCTGATATAAATTTAATTTTAGACGAAGCTAAATCATTTATAACTTTAAATAAGAGCAAAAATAAAAAAATTGATATTTTAAGAGGTAAAACTCAAATTAATCTCTTTTTTGAACCGTCAACAAGAACGCAGAGCTCTTTTGAGTTAGCAGGTAAGAGATTAGGCGCAGATGTAATGTCAATGAATATTGTAAATTCAGCAATTAAAAAAGGTGAAACTTTAATTGATACTGCAATGACATTAAATGCGATGCATCCAGATATCATTGTTATCAGACATCAGGATTCTGGAGCATGTAATCTACTTTCACAAAAAGTAAATTGCGCTGTATTAAATGCTGGAGACGGAAGAAGAGAACATCCAACTCAAGCTTTATTAGATGCATTAACAATAATAGATAGAAAGAAAAAAATCAGTGGATTAAAAATTGCAATTTGCGGTGATATTCTACATTCAAGAGTAGCAAGATCAAATATTTATTTACTTAATATGCTAGGTGCTGAATTAAATATTGTTGCACCATCAAATTTAATGCCAAAGGATATTGAAAAATTAGGAATAAACAAATTTACCAACATGAAAGATGGTGTCAAAGATTGTGATATTGTCATGATGTTGAGATTACAAAATGAAAGAATGACAAGCTCATTTTTATCATCAAATAGAGAGTATTATGAGTATTACGGCCTGACACCAGATAAACTTAAATTAGCAAAAGATGATGCCCTAATAATGCATCCTGGACCTATGAATAGAGGTATCGAAATAGATACAAAACTCGCTGATGATATTAACAAAAGTGTTATTAAGGAACAAGTTGAACTTGGGGTAGCTGTACGAATGGCTTGCTTAAAAATTTTTGGACAACAATGAAGAAAAAGTTTTTTTTAAATGCAAATATAATAGATCCTTATAATGCAATTGATGAAATCGGAGGATTGATAGTAAATGAGGAAGGTAAAATCGAGGCTGTTGGAAAAAAAGTAAATAAAAATAATATTCCATCTAGAGAAAAATTTATCGATTTAAATGGTAAACATATATTCCCAGGATTAGTAGATATGAGAGTATTTGTGGGTGAACCTGGTTTTGAATATAAAGAGAATTTTAAAACCCTAAGTAATGCTGCTCTATCTGGAGGTGTAACATCAGTTGTTACAATGCCAAATACATCGCCAGTTATAGATAATGTATCTATTGTAGACTTTTTAAAACGTAGAGGTAGAGATAAGTCCAAGATAAATATTTATCCCTCTGCATCACTGACTAAAAATTTAGAAAGTACAAACATGACTGAATTTGGACTCTTAAAAAAGAAAGGAATTATCGCATTTACAGACGGTATTCAAACAATTCAAAATACTCGATTAATGTCCAGAATTATGAGATCAGCTTACGATCTTGATTGTTTAGTAATGCAGCATGCAGAAGATTTTGAATTATCAAAAAATGGAAGCGTAAATGATGGTATAGTTGCAACTCGTTTAGGTTTACAAGGTATACCTGACTTAGCAGAAAGAATAATTATTGAAAGAGACTTAACTTTATTAGAAGATTTTAATTGTAGGTATCATATTTCACAAATTTCATCATCAAAGTCAGTAGATGTAATAAAAAAAAAGAAAGATTCTGTAAAATTTACTACTGGTGTATCAATTAATAATTTATCTTTAAATGAAAATGATATAGGTGATTTTAGAACCTTCTTAAAATTGTCTCCCCCATTAAGAACTGAAGAGGATAGGAAGTCACTTGTAGATGCGATTAATAAAGATCTTATTGATGTAATTGTTTCGGACCATAAACCAGAGGATGAAGAGTCAAAAAGATTAACTTTTTCACAAGCTGCAACAGGTGCATCAGGTATAGAAACACTTTTACCACTGGCATTAGAACAATATCACAATAATTCAATTAAACTTTTTAAAATTATTGAATTATTGACAAGTAATCCAGCTAAAATACTTAAAATAAATAAGGGAAATCTTACAATAGGAAATGATGCAGATTTTTGTGTAGTAGATATAAACATACCATGGATAGTTAAAAAAGAAAATTTAGTTTCTAAATCTAAAAATACATCTATTGAGGATAAAAAAATGCAAGGAAAAGTTTTATCGACATTTGTAAACGGTGAAGAGCTATATAAATCGAATTAAATATGTTATACTTAATTTTACTTATAAGCTATTTTATAGGATCTATTCCATTTGGTTTTTTACTAACAAAAATTTTTTTAAAAAAAGATATACGTGAAATTGGATCAGGCAATATTGGTGCAACAAATGCATTAAGGACAGGTAATAAACTAATTGGCTATAGCACATTAGTTTTAGATATAGGTAAAGCAGTGACTTTACTTATTATAATAAAGTTTAATTTTTCTGAATACTTATTTATATCATCAATTGTAGTTTTTTTAGGACATGTTTTTCCTATATGGTTAAAATTTAAGGGTGGAAAAGGAGTGGCTACATACGTTGGTATACTTTTTTGTATAAATATTTATTTAGCAGTTATTTTTATAATTGTTTGGTTTGTTGTGTTTATTATATCAAAGTATTCTTCACTAGCTTCAATGATAGCATCATTGTTTGTTCCTCTATCAAGTTATTTTTTATTTAATGATATCAACTATTATTTTTATATTATTTTATTTTCGCTCATATTGATTACCCACAGAGAAAATATAAAACGCCTAAAAAATAATACAGAATCGAAGACAAAAATTTATTAGTTTGACTAAAAGTATAATTTATGTGTAGTTTTAGTCTTTATGAATCTTGTTATTGTTGAAAGTCCCGCAAAAGCAAAAACTATAAATAAATATTTGGGAGATAATTATACTGTTCTAGCAAGTTATGGTCATATAAGAGACCTTCCATCAAAAAACGGATCTGTTGATCCTGAAAATAAATTTAAAATGATATGGGAGATTGATAGTTTTTCTAAAAAATATTTGAAAGAAATTACAGATGTTGCAAAAGAGTCTGATAAGATAATTCTTGCAACCGATCCTGATCGTGAAGGTGAAGCTATTGCTTGGCATGTAAAAGAATTTTTAGATGAAAAAAAACTTTTAAAAGATAAAAAAATAGAAAGAGTAGTTTTTAATGAGATAACTAAAAATGCAGTTACAAAAGGTATTGAAAATCCAAGAAAAATTGAGGATCAGTTGGTAGATGCATATATGGCAAGAAGAGCCTTGGATTATTTGGTTGGTTTTAATATTTCACCAATACTTTGGACAAAACTTCCAGGTTCAAAATCGGCAGGTAGAGTTCAGTCAGTAGCTTTAAAATTACTTACGGAAAGAGAGCATGAGATAGAAATATTCAAACCAGATGAGTTTTGGACTCTTAACGTAAATTTTAATACCAATGATAATTCAAAAATTAATTCTACAATTTTACAACTAGATGGAAATAAAATTGAGAAATTTAGTTTTAAGAATAAAGAGGATATTAATTTAGCAATCGAAAAAATTAAAAGTAAAAATTATAAAATTACTGATATTACATCTAAAATATTTACTAGAAATCCTGTTGGACCATTTACAACATCTACTTTACAACAAACAGCGTCAAGCAAATTAGGTTTTGGTGCCTCACGAACTATGCAAATAGCACAGAGATTATATCAAGGTATAGATGTTGATGGCGATACAAAAGGCTTGATAACATATATGAGAACTGATGGAACGAACATTTCCAAAGAAGCTGTAAATGAGTTTAGATCTTATATAGATGATAATTTTGGCAAGGATTATTTACCTGAACAACCATTAAATTATTCTGGTAAGAAAGCTAAGAATGCCCAAGAGGCGCACGAAGCTATACGACCAACTAATATCGAAAATTCACCTGAAAAAATGAAAAAATATTTAAGCTCTGATCAAAATAAACTTTATAATTTAATTTGGTCAAGAGCCTTATCTTCACAAATGGAATCTGCAAAATTTGATAGAAAAACTATATCTATAGAGTCAGATGACTCTAAAAATGTTTTGAGATCAAGTGGATCTGTAATTAAATTTGATGGTTTTTTAAAACTTTATAAAATTGAAGACGATCAAAGTGATGAAAAAATACTTCCAAAGGTAAACGAAGGTCCAATAAATATTGAGAGTTTTATCGATGAACAGCATTTTACTCAACCGCCTCCAAGATACTCTGAGGCTAGTTTAGTTAAAAAACTTGAAGAATTAGGTATTGGAAGACCGTCAACTTATGCAAGTATTATCTCAGTTATTGCTAATAGAGGATATGCAGATATCGTAAATAAGAGATTTTTTCCAACAGATAGAGGAAAGTTAATATCAGCATTTTTGGAAAAGCTTTTCACTAAATATGTTGATTATGGGTTTACAGCCAAGCTTGAAGATCAATTGGATGATATTACATCTGGTAAGGAGGACTGGATTAAAGTTCTTGAGCAATTTTGGGCAGATTTTAATAAAAACGTAACAACTGTAAAGGAAAAGAGAACTCGAGAAGTATTAGATTTACTCAATGAAAGTTTAGGTAGTCTTGTTTTCGAAACAAATAAGGATGGAAAAGTTGATCGAAAATGTAAGCTGTGTGCTGATGGTATTTTGAGTTTAAAAAATAGCTTTAGAGGGGGTGCATTTATAGGTTGTTCCAACTATCCAGAATGTAAATTTACAAGACCACTTTCAAAAGCTAAAGCAGCTGAACAATTAAACTTAGCTGAGCCGAAATTAATAGGAAAGCATGAAAATGGGAAAGATATATATTTAAAAAATGGAAGGTTCGGTCCATATCTACAATACGAAATTGATAAAGAGGAAATTGAAGAAAAACCTAAAAAAAAGAAAAAACTTAAAAAACAAAAAGATGATAATTTTAAAAATGTATCTATACCCAAAGGTATTGATATTGACTCAATAGACTTAGATAAAGCACAATATTTATGCTCTCTACCAAAAAATCTTGGTTTAAATCCTGAAAATCAAAAAGAAATTTTTCTAAATTCTGGAAGATTTGGTCCATACTTAAAATGTGAAAATAAATCTGCAAGACTAGAAAATGTCGAAGATATTTTTACAATAGGATTAAATAGAGCTATAACGTTAATAGCTGAAGCGAAACCAGGAAGAATCTCTTCGTCGTTAATTAAAGATTTGGGCGAACATCCAGAAGATAAAAAACCAGTCAGAATAATGAAAGGCCAGTACGGACCATACATTAAATATAAATCTTTAAACGCGACTATACCTGAAGAAAAAGATCCTACCGAAATTACTATGGAAGAGGCCTTAATTTTAATTGAGAAAAGAAGAGAATACGATAGAAATAAAAAAAAGAAAAAAAAATGAAAAAATTTTTATTAATTATTTTGTTCATTTATTTTTCCAATCCTTTATATTCTAATGAAATTGACTGTAGTGAATTAGATAAATTATCTACAGATTATGCAAAATGTTTAGCTGAAAAATCTAAGGAACAAGGTAAAGTGATAAAGGAAAAAATCGATAAAAATTTAGAAAAATCTGGTATAAAAGAAAAATATAAAAAATTTGATAGTAAAAAAACATTGAAGGATTTATTCAAAAAAAATGAATTTTGAAGAGAATATTAAAAAAAATAATATTACATTACCTAGTGCAGCCGACCCTGTTGGTTCGTACGTAGCGACCAAAATAGTTGGAAAGTTACTTTATATTTCAGGACAAATTTCTATAGACGCTGATGGTAAACTCATCAAGGGTAAAATTGGTAAAGAGTTATCATTAGATCAAGGTTATCAGGCTGCAATTCGATGTGCATTAAGTATAGTAGCACAATCCAAAAAAGCTACTAATGGAGATCTATCAAAAATTAAAACTTGTATAAAACTAACCGGGTTTGTAAATTCAACTGATACTTTTACAGACCAACCAAAAGTAATTAATGGTGCATCAGATACTATTTCAAAAATATTTGGAGATTCAGGAAAGCATACAAGAGCAGCTGTAAGTGTAAATAGTTTACCCCTAGGTGTAGCGGTTGAAGTAGATGCTATATTTGAGTTAAATTAATTTATATAATTATCTACCAACACCAAAATATTTAAATCCTTGTTGTTTCATTTTTGATGGTGAATAAATATTTCTCATATCAAATATAATAGTTTTCTTACTTTTAATATATGATTTAAAATTAATTGATTTAAAATCATTCCATTCGGTGTGAATAATTATCATATCTGATTTATTTAAAGCGTTTTTAATATTTTTTTCAAAGGTAACATTTTTATATTTGTCAAATTCTTTCTTATACCCTGTGGGATCATAATAACTAACTTTGGCTCCTTTTTTACTTAATGCTGGAATCATAATGAGACTTGATGAATCTCTCATATCATCTGTATTGGCTTTAAATGTAACTCCTAAGAAACATATTTTTTTATTTTTAATTCTGTTTTTTAACAACAGATTTACACGTTTTAGTAAAAGATTAGATCTATTTTCGTTTGATTTGACTACACTTTTAATAACTGAAAGTTTTATTTTGAACTTATCAGCAGTGTTTATTATTGCTTTTGTATCTTTTGGAAAACAAGATCCCCCATATGCTGGACCTGCTCTCAAAAATCGTCCACCAATACGTTTATCAAGGCCCATTCCTATTGATATATCCTCGATATTAATATCAGTTTGTTCACACAAGTTAGCTAATTCATTAATAAAAGTTATTTTAGTTGCAAGAAATGCATTAGAGGCGTATTTAATTAATTCTGCTGCTCTTCTTGATGTATTTAAATACTGAGCCCCTTTAGAAATTAATGGTGCGTAGAGAGTTTTAAGAATTCTATTTGACTTAACATCTTTGGTGCCAACCACAACCCTATCAGGATAAACGAAATCTCTAATAGCCTCCCCTTCTCTTAAAAACTCAGGATTTGACACTATCGAGAAATTTTTTTTTTTATTTTTTTTTCTAATAATTTTTTCAATTTCATCTCCTGTCGTAACTGGAACAGTTGATTTGGTAATTATTATTTTAAATTTATTGATTGATGTACCAATCTCTTTTGCAACATCATATATTTGACTTAAGTCAGCACCACTACCGCCCTTTTTCGTCGGTGTACCCACGCATATGAAAATTATATCTGATTTTTTAACAGACTCTTTTAGATCAGTAGAAAAATTAAGTCTTTGGTTTTTGTAATTTTTTAATACCAATTCCTCTAAACCTGGTTCGTAAATAGGAATTATACCTTTTTTTAATGATTTAATTTTTTCTTTGTCTTTATCAACACAAATAACATTATTTCCTAAATCTGAAAAACAAACACCGCTTACAAGACCCACATAACCAGTACCTATCATACAAAGTTTCATGATTTAGCAATCTCCAATGATGATTTAATATATCCATGCATTGTTCCACAGTCCAAGTATTTTCCATCAAAATTATGGCCAATAAATTTATTATTTTGTTTTATCAATGTTCGAATAGCATCAGTAATATGAATTTCTCCACCTTTACCTTTTTTTTGATTTTTTAAAATTTTAAATATTTTTTTTGGTAAAATATATCTACCAATTACCGCATTGTTTGATGGTGCATCTTTAGTGTTGGGTTTTTCAATTACATCTTTTATGAAGAAGTTTTTTTTATCTATGTTATTTTTTTTCATATAAATACCCCATCTATTTACAGTTTTTCTCTGAACTTTCATACTAGCCATGACTGAACACTTTTTCTTTTTATGAATAGATATCATAGCTTTTGAGCAATTTTTTTTTATTATCAGGTCATCAGGTAGCAGCATTAAAAAAAAATTATCTTTAATAAATCTTTTTGTTTTATAAACCGCATCACCTGTGCCTAAAGGTTTGTTCTGATAAACAAATTTGATCATTTTTTTATACTTTTTAATTTTTTTATATTCTTCTATTAATCTTTTATTTTTTTTTTTTTTTATTATTTTTTTAAAAAAATTGTCATTATAAAAATATTTTTTTATAATTTTCTTTTTATTTGAGATAATAAATACAACTTCTTTAATTCCAGCATCAATACATTCATCCAGTATATATTCTACACCTGGTTTACCATTCATTGGAAGAAGTTCCTTTGCAAAGACACTTGTAAGAGGTAAAAGCCTTGTGCCTAAACCTGCTAGTGGTATTATGGCTTGTTTAATCATTGGTTATTGTATTATTTAATGGCTATCATAAATGATAATTTTTAAAAGTATTAATAAATTAAAAAATCAAGTTAATTTTAAGGCAAATGTTGGCTTTGTACCAACTATGGGATCATTACATAAAGGACATATATCTTTAATAAAAACATCAAAACGAAGATGTTATAAAACTCTAGTTAGTATTTTTGTAAATCCAGCTCAATTTAATAAAAAAACAGATTTTAAAAAATATCCAAGAAACATAATTAATGATCTTGAAGTCTTAAAAAAATTAAGAGTTGATTACGTGTTAATTCCATCAATAAAGGATATTTACAAAAATAAAAGACAGATGAAAATTAAACTTAAAGAAATCGACAAAATACTATGTTCTAAATATAGGCCTGGCCATTTTGAAGGTGTTTTAGCTGTTATTTCCATTTTTTTAAAAAATATCAAAGCAAAATTTATGTTTTTAGGTGATAAAGATTTTCAGCAAGTATATTTAATTAGAAAGTATTTAAGCAATAAATTTAAAACAAAAATAATTAGTTGTAAAACTATAAGATTTAAAAACTCATTGGCATATTCTTCAAGAAACAAACTGCTCACAAACAAAAATATTAAAAAAGGTATTTTGATTTCAAATATTCTTAAAAAATACCATAAACAAATAGTTAAACATTTTAGTAGAGTAAAAGAAATTGAAATGATTACTAATAAGATTTCTAGTATATGTTCGCGAGTTGATTATTTAGAAATAAGAAATAAAAATAATTTAAAAAAAAATATAAATAAAAAAAATTTTAAAATTTTTATAGCTTATTACTTAAATGATGTTAGGCTGATTGATAATTTCTAATTGTAAAAAAAGAAAGCTCCAACACCTAAAAAAGACAAAAAACCTATGACATCAGTTATTGTTGTAACAAAAACACTAGATGCAATAGCCGGATCTATATTAAATTTTTTAAGAGAAATTGGTACTAAAATTCCAAAAAGACCAGCTACAATCATATTTAAGACCATGGATATTGAAATAATTAAAGATAAAGTAAGATCATTGAACCATATGTGGACAACGATAGCACTTATTATTGCAAAAATAATTCCGTTCAAAATCCCTATTGAGAATTCTTTAATTACGTTTTGACTAAAGTTATTTTTTGTTAATTCATTTGTTGCAATACTTCTAATAGTTACTGCTAAAGTTTGCATTCCAGCATTACCACCCATTGATGCTACAATTGGCATTAATACAGCTAATGCCACAACTTTTTCGATATCTTCTTGAAAAAAACCTATTACCACTGACGCTATTATTGCTGTAAATAAATTTAATAAAAGCCAGTTGAATCTACGTTTAGTTTTTTTAAATATTCCGTCTGTTATCTCCTCATCTCCAACACCAGCAAGTCTTAATGCATCTTCCTCTGCCTCTTCTTTAAGAACTGTTAAAACATCATCACTTGTTATCATGCCTACAAGTTTATTGCCTTTGTCGACTACACAAGCAGAGTTTAAATTATAATTTTCAAATAAATGGCCAACCTCCTCTCTATCCATATCAACAGGTATTAAAAGTTGAGACTCGTTCATAATAGAGATCATTTTGGCATCTCTTGGTGTTCTTAACACTTTCGAGGATGGAACAGTTCCGATTGGTTTAAATTCACTATCCACAATAAATATTTCTAAAAATTCTTCTGGTAAATCTTTATTTTCTCTCAAATAATCTATAGTTTGACCAACGGACCAATTACTAGGTATTGCTGTAAATTCTCTTTGCATTATTCTTGCAGCAGAATCCTCGGGATAACTTAAGCTTTCTAGCAATACAAACCTGTCTTTTGGTGGCAACGATCCTAAAATATCGTTCTTATTTTTCTCCTCTAAATTTTCTAATATTTTAATAGCATCATCAGATTCTAAATTTTTAAGAATGTCTACTATTGAGTCTTTTGATAAATATTTTATTATCTCTGTTTGTATAGATTCATTTAATTCCACAAATACTTGAGGATCCAACTTAAAGTTATTAAGTTTTATTAAATTTTCTCTATCTGTTTCATTTAAGTGCTCAATAATATCAGCAGCATCAGAGGGATGCATTTCTTTAAAAGAATTTGTAATAAAATTGGCATCATTATTTGATATTTTTTCAGTTACAACTTTGATATATTCTTTATTGAATTCAAAATTTACTTTTTTATCTTTAATTTTTTTTACTAAAGTCATAAAATTCTATAATTAAATTATATGCCTTATTAATGCATAATTTATAGAATACAAATATTTAATGAGTATTGAGATCAAAATATCAAAAAAACCCATAGAATATAATAAAGCTATCAAATATCTTGAAAAAAGAGTTAAGTCCGTACAGGAAAATAATGGGGATGAATTATTATGGATATTAAGTCATCCAAGTACATATACAGCCGGAATTTCATCAAAAAATACTGAAATTCTAGATAAAAAAATAAATGTGATAAAGACAAATAGAGGTGGAAAAATAACATGGCATGGACCAGGGCAAAAAATTTTTTATTTTGTAATAAATTTATCAAAAAGAGACAAAGATATACGTAAATTTATAAATAATATTGAAAAAATAATTATTAAGACACTTAAAGAATATAAAATTGATTCATTTGCTGATAGAAAAGATGTTGGTATATGGGTAAAAAAAAAAAATAAAATTTTAAAAATTGCTGCAATTGGTGTCAAAGTTAGAAAGTGGATTGCGTATCATGGTTTTTCAGTAAATATAAACAATGATTTACAAAAATATAATAAAATTATTCCTTGCGGAATAAAAAAAAAAGGATTAACTAATCTTTCCAAAATTAAAAAACAAAGCTACAAAACTTTCGAAATAAAGTTAATTAAAAATTTTTTTAAATGTTTTAAATCTTAATCTTTTTACTTTAAGATATTTTTCAAAGTATGTGGGTAAAGGTGCATTAAAAGTAAATTTTTTACTATTAATCATAAATTTTATTTGACTAGAATGAAGCATTAAATTTTTATTTTTGTTACTATGATTTTGTAAGTTATATTTACTATCACCAATTATTGGATGACCCGATAATAACATTTGTTTTCTTAATTGATGTTTACGTCCTGTAATAGGTTTCATTTCAACAAAAGAACAGTATCTATTTTTATCAATCACTCTAAAGATTGTTTCTGCATTTTCATTTATTTTTTTTTTGTTTTCATATCTAACTAGAATATTTTTTAACACTCCTTTCGAGTTATCTATTGATCCATGGCAAATAGCTAAATATGATTTATGAACTCTTCGAAGTCTGAATAGTGAGGTTAGTAATTGTGCAGTTTTTCTGTTTTTTGCAATTAACAAAATTCCAGAAGTATCTTTATCCAATCTATGAACAGAAAAAGGTTTTGTGTTTTCAAATATTTTACTATTTCTAAATATATCAATTAGGTTATTATTAGATTTTGTACCCCCTTGAACTGAGATACCTGCATCTTTATTTAATACAACAAAATTTTCATTATTTTCAATAATAAGTCTTTCGTTTGATTTGATTACTTTTTCTGTTGGTTGGAATAATTTTTTATTCTTTGAGACGCTTTCATGAAAATTCAGATTATAAAATATTAATTTATCTCTAATCTGAACTCTTTGTGAACTTTTTACTTTTTTGTAATTAAGTTTTATCTTCCCGTTTCTTAAACTTTTCTCAATTAAACCTTGTGGAATATCTTTAATAGCTTTTTTAATATATCTATCAATTCTCATATCTGAGAATTGTTCTTCTACTGTAAAGGTTTTTATCATTAAAATGATAATACTGTTTTAGGCTGTAGCTACTTTTTTTTCCTCATTTTTTACTTTATCAGTAGCCTTTGATGCATCGTTTTTCTTTTTATCAGCCTTTTTTGCTTCTAGGTCTCTATCAACAAATTCTATTATAGCAACAGGAGCTTTATCACCATATCTAAATCCAGCTTTAATAATTCTTGTGTATCCACCATTTCTTTTTTCATATCTTTTAGATAAAGTTTTGACGACTTTTGATGCTGATTTTTTATCTTGAAGTTTAGAGATAAGTATTTTTTTATTTTTTAAGCTCTCTTTTTTACCTAATGTTATGATTTTTTCTGCCTCAGGCTTTAAAACTTTTGCTTTTGGCAAAGTAGTTTTTATTTGCTCATATTTAATTAAAGAATTAAGCATGTTTTTTATTAATGCTTTTCTATGTTCTGATGTTCTATTGAGTTTTTTATAACCAAATTTGTGGCGCATTATATTGCTTCCTCAAGTTTTTTTGATAATTCTGCAATATTGTCTGGTGGCCAATTTGGTATTTCCATCCCTAAATATAGCGACATACCTGTTAAAACTTCTTTAATTTCATTTAGAGATTTTCTACCAAAATTAGGCGTCCTTAGCATTTCACCTTCAGATTTTTGAACTAAATCACCAATGTAAATTATATTGTCATTCTTGAGACAATTCATAGATCTTACAGAAAGTTCTAATTCATCAACTTTTCTTAATAGATTTTTGTTAAATTCTGGTTCTGCAGGTTGCTCTCTAACAATAACTTCTTGAGGTTCATCAAAATTAACAAACATACCCAACTGATCTTGAAAAATTCTAGCAGCATATGCAACAGCGTCTTCA
>CACMXM010000015.1 GCA_902617645.1 uncultured Pelagibacteraceae bacterium
CCTTTAACCGATAAAGGACATTTTTTTTTGAATTTGTATTTGTTTGGTTGAAAAATACTTAACTTCGCAAAATTACTTTGAGATTTTTTCTTATTATTTCTTTTTTTTTGCATTAATTTGTACTCTTTTTAGATAAATTATCATTTTCTATTTCATTTGAGTCTTTACTAGAAAAGAAATTAGTTTCGAGATCAAATTTTTTTACTTTTACAGTCATATATCTAAGTAAATTTTTATCCATACGTTCATTTTTCTCCAAGTCTAAAATTATACTTGAGGGACCCTTTATTTTGAAATGAATATAATTACCTTTTTTATTTTTATTGATCATATAAGCTAAATTTAAAAGACCCCAATTTTGAGTCTGCACTATTTCGCCTTTATTCTTTGTTACTATATTTGAGTATTTCTCAGTAAGTTGTTTTAATTGTGTGGCGCTTGTATCTTGCCTTGCAACTATTGTATGCTCGTATAAGTTCATAAATATAATTTAATAAAAACTGAGGATATACTATTATAATTCTTTAATTACAATACAAAAAAACTTAAATATAATTATATGTTTTCTTTAATATTTCCAGGTCAAGGCTCTCAATCTGTTGGTATGTGTAAAGAATTTTATAATAAATTTGATATTGTAAAAAATATTTTTAAAAGTGCCGATGAAATTTTAAAATTCCCTATATCTAAACTTATATTTGAAGGACCAAAAGAAGAACTTAATTTAACAGAAAATACTCAGCCAGCAATTTTTTTAGTTGGCCATACAATTTTTACACTATTAACTAAAGAATTCCAATTTAACGTTTCGAAAAGCCTTTTTTTTGCTGGGCACTCCTTAGGAGAATATACAGCTCTAAATTCAGCGGGATTTATAAATTTTGAAGATACTATAAAAATTCTCAAAATAAGAGGTAAAGCAATGCAATCATCAGTTCCAAAAGGTGAAGGTGGGATGATTGCAGTCCTTGGATCAAAAATTGATTTTATTGAAGATTTGTTAGAGCAAAATAAAAACAAATATAAATGTTTTATAGCAAATGATAATTCAGATGGTCAATTAGTTCTAAGTGGAAAAAAAAATGATTTGGAAAAACTAAGTTTGGATTTAAAAAAAAATTCAATTAAAAATATTATTTTACCTGTAAGCGCTCCATTCCATTGTGAACTGATGGAAAAAGCAACAGAAGTTATGAAGAGCCAAATTGAAAAGTTAAATATTAATACTACGAATAAAATTCTTATATCTAACGTAACTGGAAAACCAATGAGTGACCCTGAATATATAAAAAGACTACTGATCAGCCAAATAGAGTGTCGTGTAAAATGGAGAGAAAGTATTAAATATATGATAGAAAATGGCACTAAAGGTTTTATTGAAATTGGACCAGGCAAAGTATTAACAGGGTTAGTTAAAAGAATTGATAAAAACATAAAACTTAATGCAATTAATAGTGAAGAAGATATAACAACATTAAAAAATAATTATGAACTTTAAAGGAAAAAAAATTTTAGTTACAGGAGCGACTGGCGGAATAGGCGGTGCAATTGTCAATAATTTTTTATCATTAGATGCAAAAGTACTAGGAACGGGTTCAAACTCAGAAAAACTAGATCTGTTGAAGAGTAAATATCCTAATCTACTCACCGAACAATTTGATATTTCAAAACATGATAAAATCGAAGAATTTATTGATAAAGTACATTCAAATATGAATGGCCTAGATATACTAATTAATAATGCAGGACTGACTAAAGATAATTTATCTTTAAGGATGAAAAATGAGGAATGGCAAAAAATTATAGATATTAATTTGACCTCAACTTTTTATTTATGCAAATTCGCGATAAAAAAAATGCTTAAAAATAAATTTGGCAGAGTTGTTAATATAACATCAATAGTTGGTCATACTGGCAATATTGGTCAAGTAAACTATTCAGCCTCAAAGGCTGGTATTGTTGCCATGTCCAAAAGCTTGGCTATAGAATACGCAAAAAAAAATATTACAATTAATTGTGTTTCTCCAGGTTTTATACAAACAAAAATGACAGATACTATTTCTGAACAAATTAAATCTGAACTCATGTCCAAAATTCCAATGAATCGGTTAGGAACGGGTGAAGACGTTTCTAATACTGTTGCATTTTTATCTTCTGAGGCTTCATCTTACATAACAGGTGAAACAATACATGTTAATGGAGGCATGTATATGGCTTGACAAAGTCAATTATTAATTTATAGACGAAAATATAACAAAAGGAATAAGATGTCAGAAGAAGTTTCAAGCAAAGTAAAAAAAATAGTTGCAGATCACTTAGGTATAGAAGAAGCAAAGGTAACAGAGGAGTCTAGTTTTATAGACGACTTAGGTGCTGATAGCTTAGATACTGTAGAATTAGTGATGGCTTTCGAAGAGGAATTTGGATCTGAAATATCCGATAGTGAAGCAGAAAAAATACTTACTGTTGGAGACGCAATTAAATTCATAGAAAGTAAAAGCAATTAATTTTTTAAGTAATGTCTCTAAAGACTGATGGATCTATATTTATATTTTCATCACCATCGGGAGCTGGAAAAACCACATTAGTAGATTTATTCTCTAAAAAAGAAAATTTTACTATCTCAATATCTCACACAACAAGAAACCCAAGAAGCAATGAAGTAGAGGGAAAAGACTATTATTTTGTTAGTCAGGAAAAATTTGAAACTATGATTAAACAAAATGAGTTTTTAGAATTTGCAAGAGTATTTAATAATCTATATGGAACTACAAAAACTCCGGTATTTGAGAATTTAGAAAATGGTAAAAATGTATTATTTGATATTGACTGGCAAGGTAGTAAACAAATTAAATCTAAGGATATAAAATTTGATATATTTTCTTTCTTTGTTTTGCCACCAAGTAGAGAAGTTTTGCAAAAAAGACTCTCAAATAGAGATATGAAAGACAAATTAATTGTATCTGAACGTATGAAAGAATTTTATAGTGATATTAAACATTGGGTCGATTATGATTATGTAGTGATTAATGATGATTTAGATAAATGTTATAAAGAAATATCCGATGTTATTGATAATAGCATTCTAGTTAAAAAAGAAGTCTCATATAATAAGGAATTAATAGCTGAGCACGTGAAAAAACTAACTTCATAGTTTTTCAAGTTCTTGTGCCAAATTAAAGTAATGTTCTGGAGTAAGATTTTGAGGTCTTAAGTTTAAATCAATATTTAATTTATTGCTTATTTCCAAATTTTTATGAAATAATGAATTAAACTGTTTTTTAATTTTTTTTCTTCTCTTGTTAAAAAATATTCTTGTTATTTTTTCTAAAGTTTGCGGATTATGAAATTTAAATATTTTGTTTTTATGAGTAAAAATTAATAGTGTACTTTTAATTTTGGGTTTAGGAAAAAAACAGCTTGGATTAATATCAAAAGCTTTTCTTATATTAAATTTCCATCTACTTATTATTGACAATCTTCCATACTCTGAGCTATTAGTTTGTGCAATTATTCTGTCAGCAAGTTCTTTTTGAAACATAAATACTAACATTTTAAATTTAAATATCTCAGAATGATAAATAAATTTTGTCAATATTTGAGAGGATATATTATATGGAAGATTACCAAAAATTATAGAGTTATTAGTTAGCAAACTACTTTTAGAAAATTTAAGAATATCCTCATTAAAAACTTGTGTTTTTTCTCCAAATTTATCTTTTAAAATTTGGGATAAGTTTTTATCTTTCTCAACTAAATAAATTTTTTTTGGGTTTTTTTTAATTAGAAAATCGGTCAAATTTCCTGTTCCTGCACCAATTTCTAATATTTCATTTTCTTCATTGATTGATGCACAATCTACTATTTTCTTAATCATATTTTGATCAATAATAAAATTTTGACCAAGTTTTTTTTTTGGCTTTAGATTCACTTTATTTTTTTTGCAAATTCAAGAGTTTTAATTAAACTAAGAGGATTTGATTTATTTTTACCAAGCATAGAAGAATTAGGTCCATGATCAGGTGTTATTCTTAAAAAAGGTAAACCTAAAGTAATATTAATTGCGTCAAAACCATAAATTGATTTAATTGGTGCTAATACTTGATCATGATACATTCCCACAACAACATCAAATTTTCCTAAATTGTTCTTTAAAAATATTGTATCTGAAGGAAATGGCCCATTAATATTTATTTTACTATTTTTAAGTTTTTTAATGGCTGGTATAATTATTTTCTTTTCTTCGTTAAATTTGTCGAAACTCTCATTATGAGGATTTAAACCAGTTATTGCAAAACTTGGAGATTTATTTAAATATTTTAAATAAAAATTTTGTATAGTCTTAACATTTGAGATTATTTTATTTGTAGTAATTTTGTTGAAGATTTCCTTAAGTGGAAAATGTGTCGTCAAAGGACTTACAGAATTTTTTTTGTTATATATCAACATAACCTCTTTATTTTTTTTTCCTAATTTTGACGCAAAAAATTCAGTCATACCAGGATATTTATTTTTTAAAAAAAATTCTTTTGAAACTGGTCCGTTTATTAAGATTTTTGAGGATGTTTTGTTTAATACTTTTAAAGCGGTATTACAGCATTTCTCTATATATAGGTTTGATCTAGATGATATTTTATCAAAAGTTTTTTTAAATTTGAAATTTACATTTATAATATTTATTCGTTTATTATTTATTTTATTTAAATTTAAATTTCCCAAACTAATATCAACTATCTTAAATTTGTAATTTAATAATTTCATTTGGGCTATTAATAATTTCTTCGATGCAATTAAAATAATTGGATTCGAAATATTTTTTATTTTTCTTTTTTTAAGTGATTTAAAAAAAATCTCAAAAAAAATACTATAGGGTTCTCCCGAAACTAAAATAATAGGTTTATTTTTCATTTATTTGAGTGTTTAACTCTACTTTTCTAAAGTATATTGATGAAAACTGATTTAATTGTTTATTTCTCTCAGCTAAAAGAAATTTTTCAAATTCTGTTTCAAATGAGATCTCTTCCTTTACACTCCTCTTATCTTTCAAAATCAAAATTAATTTCCCAGATGGAACATCTATTACTTCACTAATTTGCCCAAAATTAAGATTTTCAATATTTTCTAATATTTTTTTAGAAAGCTGTGTTTCTTTAATCCAGCCTATACTTCCTCCTTTGCTTGCGGTGTTAGATAAGCTATAAATAATAGCAGCATTTTCAAAACCTACATCATTAATACTTTTTTTAATCTTTTCTATTTCCTCTTTAGCTTTGTCCTTGGAGCTAAGTGTAAATAGAATTTCTGATAATTTATATTCTACAATATCTTTAGCTTCATTCATAAGTCGTGACTCTAGATCTTTTTTAATTTGATCCTCATTAATTGAAAGTTTATCTTTAAACTTTTCATAAATTAGTCTATTCCAAAGTAATTCTATTTCTATTTTTTTTTTTACAAAGTTTTTACTTAGATTTAAATTCTTTAATAAATTATCAAATTCATTTTGAGTATTTAATCCAATTGATCTGTACAAATTTTGCATATTTCTAAATATCAATTCATCATTTAATCCAAATTTAAAATATTTCGATATTTCAACTTCTTTAATTTTTTCCCTTAAAATCGATTTTGAAGCGTATACTACTAATGATTTATCTTCCATTTTTTCTAAACTTTTATTAATAAGTTTTAAATATGTAATTTCATTTTTTATTTGTACGGTTGTTATGGGTTCGTTATCAACAGTATAGATTATAGATATATTTTCTGCGTAAGTATTTTCAAAAATTAAAATAGCAATTATTATATAAAATAATGAATTAAATTTTTTCATTATTTGTTTATATTAGTAGAACTAATTTTTGAAAAAGGAATAATTGTTAATGTAAATAATAGCTCTTCCTCTGGTTTCACATCGTTATCACTATAAAAATTTTTGTTATATTCCAATGCAGCTCTTAAACAGTCATTTTCGTATTGATAAATCAAATTATAGAACTCAGTCATATCTAATTCTCTATTTTCTCTAGTAGAAAAGCTAATACTATTATTTTCATCAAAAGAATACTTAGTCTGGTTCTTGATGTAGTTTTTAGTACCAATATCTCCTCTCTCTTCAAGATATTGAAAACTTGTTACAAAATTATTGACATTTATATCGGCGTTAAGAGAATTATAATTAATTCTGTTGAAATTATTGTCTGCAATAAAATCATAATCAAAATTTAAATTATCGAAAATGTTAAATTTAATACTACCAATAAGGTCGGAATATTTATTATTTAATGAGCTATTTTTAGGTAAATCTGGATTTTCCTTATCTCTATAAACTTGGGCCAAACTTAAAGATAATTTATCCTCACCACTTTTATTTCTAACTGTATAATCTACACCTGCAGTTAAAGATTGCCCTCCCTCAATCCCATCATCGACTGAAACTCTGTTAAAAGAATAAATATTATTCGTATTCATAACCCTGTCCTCATTAGACATATTTTTTGTGTTATTTGGACTAAATCTAAAGGATAAACTAGGTTTTATTAATTTGTCATATAATTTGCCCTCATTTATTAATGGATAACTTAAAGAATATTTTAACTTAGTTAACAGTTTTGAGTCAGTATCGCTCTCATTGTTTTTACCAGTCTGATTTATTTTGTTTGGATTTTTAAAGAGAATTTGAAAATCCTTTACAAATCCATATTTATTAAATTTGGTATCCGAATTATACATTAAATCTGTCGATAAGCTTTTTGTATATTTGTTTGTATCAAATTGGCTTTGATATAAATTTGATGAGAGATCAAAAGAGCCAGGAATATTTTCGTAAATTAATTTTTTTGAAAAATTTATATTTGGATAAACAAATTCATATCTATCACTATTAGGTTCTGTTAAATCTTCGAAAACTTCTACTTCTACTGAGAGAGAAGTATCCTCATTATATCCATCAATTTTAAAAAAACTGTGCATTACATTTTCATTATTTATTAATGTAGATGTCGGCTGAAATTTCTTAAGATACGTATCATTTGATACCTGTTCTAGATTTATTTCTAAATTTAGATTTTCAAAAAAATTATTTTTAAAATTAATTTTTGAATTTGAAAAAAAATGTGATTTTGACGTTTCTTTATTATTGTTTAGTTCTGAGGTAAATAATCCTAAATCTAAAATATGGCTAGAATTTTTTTCAACATGTCTGTACTCACTTTGAATTAGAAGGTTATTATTAGAAAAGATTCTCGGTTTAAATGTTAGGTCTTTATTAATTGCTAAAACTTTAAAATAAGGGATTGTTACTGAAGAGCCAGTATTACCAGAATCTGAAAGTGTAGGTATTAAAAAACCTGTTTGTCTTTTTACTGTAGGATCAGGATGAAAAAATTTTGGAAAATAAAAAACCGGTTTATCATAAATTTGGAGCCAAGCATTTTTATAATTAATAATTTTTTTATTTTTGTCATGTATAATCTCTTCAGCAGATATTTCCCAAGGAGGGCATTTGTCATTTTTTTTACATGATGTGAAAACTCCTTTTGAAATTTTAGCTATGTTTTTATCAGAGGAAATAGTATTTCCATACAGTCTTGGATCATTTTCAATATTTCCAAGAGATTTTTTGTCAAAATTTATTTTTACATCTTTGCCATAAAATTGGCTTTCATTTAAATTACCAAAAAAATTTTCGAGCACAGTGTTATTTCCTATCTCATCAATGATTTTTACATTTTTTGCTTTAATTAACTCTTCTTGAATAAAAAATTTAAATTCACTCGAAATTAATTGATTATTAAACTGATCCTTTATTGAAGTATTATTTTTAGAACTTAAAATCCCTTTAGTTCTATCAAAAATTATATTTTCAGATTTAATAATATATTTATTATTAATATTGATTTCTGTAAAATTTTCAGTCAAGATTTTTTGTTTCTTTTTGAAATATTTCAATTTATCAGTTTTTATTTTAATATTTTTTTTGTTATCATTTATAATTACACTGTCACTTAAGATTAACTTTTGCATTAATTTATCGTATTCAAATTCATTTCCTTCAAATACTAAATTATCATTGCTTGTGATTTTTACTCCTTTCTTTGATAATAGTTTATTACCTTCATTTAAAATTTGAATTTCTTGACCTTCAAAATAGAAATCGTCTGATTTCAAATGAAATTGAACACTAAAATAAATTAGTATAAGTAAAAGAATCAATTTAAAATTTTTTCTCATTTTTCATTTATCCTTACAATACCTATAGAACAAAATAACAAAATAATAATTAATGGTAACCAAATTGAAATAACCTCTGGTAACCTTTCATTTTGACCTAGTAAACTTGAAAAGTAATTTATGTAATAAATTATCACAGAAAGCAAAACTCCAAGAACTATGTGGAATAATTTTGACTTATTTCTTTTAATATTCAGCATAATAATAGATGCAAAGATTGTCATGATAGTTAAATAAATTGGATAGGCAGCAAGCTTCTGCAAATGAATATTAATATTTGTAAGTGAATAACCTAAGTTACTGTAATCTTTTTTCAGTTTATTTAACTGAATAATGTTTAATGAGGATAAATCTGAAAAAAGTTTATTAATTTGTTCAGCATCAAAGTTGCTTTTAAATATTATATTATTTTTTATTTTTAGACCTTGATTAGCCTCTGAAAAACTACCAACAGAAATTACCCAATCTTTATTTTCTATATTTATTTCATCTGCAACTATATTTTTTAGGTTTTGAAAGTCTTTTGAAAATTGATTAATTGTAACTTGCTTAAGTTTTTTTCCATCAATTTTTTCAGCATTTATAATATTAGTATATCCATCAATCTCATCTTTGATCCATAAGCCATTTTCAGTAACAATAGCTAGATATTTGTTGTCACCTGAATATTTATTTTTTAATTCTAAATACATAAATCTTAAATTAGATGCTAAATTATAAAAAATTGTAATTAATATTAATGAAATTATAAAAGAGCTAACCGATAAAATTCCGATTAGTTTTAGGTTGCTTAAACTAATTTTTTTAAAAATATCTAACTCTTCTTTGTCCATTAATCTAATAAAAAAAAATTGTGTTGTTATAAAAAAAATAAAAGGAAATGTCTCATAAACTACAGTCGGAGCCGTTAATAAAGTAAGAAAAACTGGATACAATGTATTTACTTCTACTTCTTTAAAAAAAGAAACTTCTTCAAAAATATTTAGTATCACTGCGAGTGAAAAAAAAATTAAAGATACAAAACATAAAATTTTCCAGTATGATTTAATCAAATATAATTGATATACTTTGATCATTTTTTTTCCCTCAATCTAAAGATTAAAAATATATAACTAAACAAAAATAAAATAATTGGTAAGAAAGAAAAAATTAAAGTAGATTGAATGTCATAGATATACCTTGAAGATACTTCAGATATAATAATTATTGTTAATACTACAAAAAATAAAATATATTGAAATTTAGAATAAAAATAATTGTCTTTATTGTAAAGTAGAACAAGTGAAGATATTAAAACTATTAATGGAATGAATAAAGGTTTAATTCCTCTTTTGAAAGCTTCCTCGATAACATCCCCATACGTTTCATTATTACATTGCAAAAATGTTTTTCCTAAATTGAAATTTTCATCTATATTTAATTTATACAAACATAAAAAAATTATCTTAGTATCTACTTCTTGGATTTTTGGAAATATTGTAGTTTTAGTTTTATATTTTGATAAATCGAACTCAGTCTTTTTAAATGAAAACGTAGTAATTTTTTTTTTATCAATATCTATGAAATTTCCATTATAAAGTTCTAGATGATTTTTTTTATCATTAAATATTAATTTCCCTTTTTTTGCATAAATTATTTGAGATTGATCATCACTTAGGCTATCTTTTAAATAAATATTTATTAATTCTCCGTTTTTTTTTTTTTCTTCAACAAAAATAGTAAGAGATTCGACAGCATCTATAAATTTTTTTTCCTTAATAAGATTTGGAAAAAAATCAATATTTGAGTTTCTTACAAATTCTCTAGCTTGATCAAGTGATTTAGGTACTATCAGAACATTAAGAATTAATTGTAAAGCTAAAAAAAATAATGAAAAAATTACTAATGTGTTTATAAATTTTATTTTTTTGACACCAATATTCCAGTATATTAAGAGTTCATTCTTTAACTCGTATTTGTTGATAATATAAAAAATAGTTATAAATATGCAAAAAGGCATAACTCTAGAAAAAATCTTAGGGAAATTAAGGATTGTTATTCCAAAATACGTGTAAATACCATGGCCATCTTCTGAAACATAGTCCAAGAAATTAACTGCCTGTACAACTAAAATTATTAACGAAAGGCTCAATGATGACAACAAAAAAAATTTTGTCACATCTAAAATTAGTTTGTAAAATATAATTTTTTTCATTGAAATTCTTCAAATAAATATTTATATAATTCAAAAAATTACACTTATAGTTTAAATACAACCTAAAGTACATATTAATAAAAAATGTCAATAAAAATAAGCTACAAAAAGGGTATTGCGGAGACAAATATTAAAAACTATGTATTGTTTTCTAATGAAGATTTCGCAGTCAATGGTTTAAAAAAACTTTCATTAAGAAGCAATTTAAATCAGATCAATAAAACAATAAATAATTACAAATCAAAGAAAAAAGACTTTCTCAATTTCAATATTAATCCTAATCAAAAAATAATATTGATTAAAGTAAAAAAAAAACAATCGTCAACTGATATTGAAAAATTAGGAGCAAATTTTTATAATTTTGTCAAATCCAATTTAATAAGTGACCTTACTTTTTTTGATAAAAATATTTTTGAGTCGCAATCTAAAAATTTTATTGATGAATTTTTACATGGTATGCAATTGAAATCATATGAATTTAAAAAATATAAAACAAAAAAAGTAAATACAGATATAGTTATAAATATTATCGCAAGTAGAAAAATTCCAGCAAAAAATAAGAAAAATAGATTTACATCTATACTTGAAGGGACAAATTTTACCAAGGATCTAGTTTCAGAACCAGGTAATATTTTGCATCCAGATGAATATGCAAAAAGAATACTTCAATTAAAAAAACTTGGAATTAAAGTTAGAGTTTATAATAAAAAAGAACTTAAAAAATTAGGTATGGGTGCCTTACTTGGAGTAGGTCAAGGTAGTATAAGAGGATCATATTTAGTTACTTTAGAATGGAATGGTGGTAGATCAGCAGATAAGCCGGTCGCTTTTGTCGGAAAAGGTGTTTGTTTTGACACCGGTGGTTACTCCCTTAAACCAGCAAGGTTTATGGAGGATATGACTTACGATATGGCAGGATCAGCTGCAGTGGTCGGTTTAATGAAAACGCTTGCTTTGAGAAAAGCAAATGTGAATGCAGTCGGTGTAGTAGGTTTAGTTGAAAATATGGTGAGCGGAAATGCTCAAAGACCTGGTGACATTGTAAAATCTTACAGTGGAAAAACTATAGAAGTTTTAAATACAGATGCAGAAGGAAGATTAGTTTTAGCTGATGCTTTAACCTTCACAGAAAAAAAATTTAAACCTAAATTTATTGTTGATCTAGCTACTTTAACTGGAGCAATCATAGTTTCACTAGGATCAGAGTATGGTGGATTATTCTCGAATGATGATGAACTTTCTAATCAATTAATTGAAGCAGGCCATAAAGTAGATGAAAAATTATGGAGGATGCCACTTCATAAAAATTTTGATAAACTTATAAACTCTAAAAACGCAGATATGCAAAACATAAATTATGTAGGTGGTGCGGGCTCAACAACTGCAGCTCAATTTTTACAAAGATTTATTTTAAATAAAACCCCTTGGGCACACTTAGATATTGCAGGTATGGCATTTTCAAAATATGGAGGTGCATTAAATTCTGGTGGGGCGACAGGATATGGCGTAAGATTGCTTAATAAACTTGTTGAAGATTACTATGAGTAAAATCGAGCAAACTCTCTCAATAATAAAACCAGATGCTGTTGAAAGAAATCTAGAGAATGAAATTAAAACAATATTTCAAAAAAATGGTTTTAAGATAGTTAAAGAAAAAAAATTGAAACTTGAAAAATCTGAAGCAGAACAATTTTATAAAGTTCACGAAACTAAACCTTTTTATAATGATTTATGTACATATTTATCTTCAGGAACGATTGTAGTTATGATTTTAGAAAAAGAAAATGCAATAAAGTCCAATAGAGAATTAATGGGCGCAACTGATCCTTATAAAGCTGAGGAAGGTACGTTAAGAAAATTATTTGGTAAATCAATTGATAAAAATTCTGTTCATGGATCTGATAGTTCAGATAATGCAAAAATTGAAATTGATTTTTTTTTTAAAAACTAAGAAAATAGTCTAATTATAGCTTTGGGATATATCTTATGTTCCTCTGTTAAAACTCTTTGAGCAAGAGTTTTTTCATTATCTTTTTTAAAAATTTTAATTTTTTTCTGCAAAATAATTTTACCTGAATCAAGCTTGGAATTTACAAAATGTACAGTACATCCAGTATAATCTTCTTTATTTTCAATTACTCTACGATGTGTATTAAGTCCTTTATATTTAGGTAATAAAGAAGGGTGTATATTAATAATTTTTCCATTAAATTTTTTAATAAAACTGTTCGATAAAATTTTCATAAAACCTGCTAAACAAATTAATTCAATTTTTCTTTCATTTAGTATTTTTGCAAGTTTTTGTTCCAAAATATTAAAGTTTTTTTCGTTTAAATGAATTATTTCTATTTTTTTTTCTTTAGCAAACTTTAAACCAAAAGCACTTTTGTTATTAGAAAATACTATTTCTATTTTAATTGGTGATATTTTTGTTTTTGAAAAATTTATAAGAGACTTTAAATTTGATCCTCTACCTGAAATAAAAACTGCCGCACAAACTTTTTTACCACTGAACTTTTTCATCAAATTTAATTTTAGTTTTTCCTGTCACAATTTTACCAATAACATATGGTTTAAATTTTCTATTAAATAACTTTTGGATTTTTAAAATATTATTAGATTTAGCTATTAAACAAAAACCAACTCCACAATTAAATGTTTTCAGCATTTCATCATCACTCACATTTTGTGCTTTGATCCAACTAAAAATTTTATTAGGTTTTATTTTTGATAAATCTATATGAGCAGTCACACCTTCGGGTATTACTCTTTTTATATTGTCTTCTAATCCACCTCCAGTAATATTTGCACAAGATTTAATTAAGTTTAACCGAAAAAGATTTAAAACTTCCTTTACGTAAATTTTAGTTGGTCTGATAAGTTCTTTTTTTAAATATTTATTTTTTTTTAAATTAATTTTTTTTTTTTTTAAAATATACCTAATCAAAGAAAAACCATTTGAATGAACTCCACTAGCAGGAACAGCCAAAATTAAATCATTTTTCTTTATTTTATTTTTTTTTATAATTTTTTTTTTATCAACAATTCCAACTGCAAATCCTGCAATATCAAATTTATTTTTAGAATATGTTCCTGGCATTTCAGCAGTCTCTCCACCAACTAAAGCACAGTTAGAAATGTTGCACCCTTTATTTATTCCCACTAAAAGAGATTTTAATTTTTTCAAATTTATTTTATTAATTGAAATATAATCAAGAAAAATTAATGGTCTTGCGCCCTGCACTATTAAGTCGTTTACACACATAGCGACTAGGTCAATTCCAATTGTATTAAATTTATTTAAGGAATTTGCTATTTCAACTTTGGTACCGACTCCATCTGTGCTTGCAACTATTTTTGGTTCCTTAAAATATTTTGGAATATTTGAAATTGATCCAAATCCACCAATGTTTTTATTTTTTTTCTTTTTTTTTCCCGTATTTTGGGAAATAAAATTAACGAATTTATCGGCTTCAGATATATTTACGCCACTTTTTTGATATGTAAATTTGCTATTTTTCATTAAAATAAACTATGTTTTTAAATAAAAATTTAAATTGTTTGAAAAAATCTTATATATTTTTTTTTCTTATAGTTCTATTTATAAATATAACTATATCTAAGGCTCATACATCAAATTTCAAAGTAGATGGTGTAAAAGTAACTGAACCATTTAATTCGAATTTTAAAAAAGAAATAGTTATCGATAAAGCTATACTAATAGCATTTAAAAAGCTCTTAAGCATGACTATTCCAAGCGATGAAATGTATAAAATACCAAATTTTAATGTTGACGAAATAAAAAATCTCATTGATTCTTTCAATATTAAAGATGAAGAATTTATAAATAATAGTTATAACGCAAAGTTCGAGATAAATTTTAATAAACAAAATACTTTCTTATTTATTGAAAAAAAAAATATTTTTCCATCTTTACCTAGTAAAAAAAAAATTATCATATTCCCAATCCTAGTGGATACTTTGTCAAGAAATGTCAACATTTTTTATCAAAATCCATTTTTTGCCAATTGGAACTCAAATAAGGAGGATTTTCATTTATTAGATTATATTTTGCCATCTGAAGATATTGATGTGATAAAAACTTTAAACGATAACTTAGAAAATTTAGAAAATTTTGACTTTAGCCAAATTATTAAAAAATATAATTTTAACGAATATATAATTTGTCTCATTTATCCTCAAAAAAACAACACAAAAGTTTTTTCTAAAATAATGTTTAATAATAAATTTAAAATAAATAATAAATCGTTTTCATACGAAAATATTACCTCACTTGAAAATGTAGAAAATTTAATAAGAGAAATTAAATTACAGTATGAAGATGAGTGGAAAAAAAATAATAGAATAAATCGCTCTGTAAAACTACCTATTAATTTAGCTATGAGTTCATCAGAATATAAAAGAAATCAGGATTTTGAAAATTTTTTATCCTCTACAGATTTAGTTTCGAATTATTCTATTAAAAATTTCAATAATAAAGAAATAAATTATAAGATAATATTTAATGGATCACCTAACCAATTTTTAAACATTGCAGCAAATAAAAATTTTTTAATAGATACTAAAAAACAAGTTTGGAAAGTTAAATAGACATGTCATACGAAGACCAACAATTAATAAATTTTCAATTTGAAAAAAATTATAAAAAGGACGATTTTTATGTTTCAAAAAGTAATTTTTTTGCTTTTTCATTATTAGATAGTTGGCCAAAATGGGAAAAAAACATAATTAATATTCATGGGGAAAAATACTCTGGAAAATCGCATCTTTCTCAGATTTTTATAAAAAAAAATAAAGGAATAATTATACCAGCGATTAATTTTGAGCCGGGTTTTGAAAACAAGTTAAGATTCCATCAAAATATTATACTAGATGATTATAATGCACAAGTAAATGAAAATACCATTTTTTCATTAATAAATTTTGTGGATCAAAATTCAAAATATTTAATTATTAATTCACAATTACCTTTTAATAAAATGAAATTTAAATTAAAAGATTTATTGTCTAGAGCTAAAAATTGTTTAGACGCAAAAATCGAAAAACCAGACGATGAGTTAGTAAAAGTTTTAATCTCTAAGATTTTATTTGATAAACAAATTAAAATAAATAAAAAATTAGTAGAATTTGCAGCAAAAAGAATAAGAAGGTCTTATGGAAAAATATTCGAATTTATATATAAGATTGATGAAATAAGCTTAAAAAAAAAAAAATCAATTGATCAAAAAACTATAAAAGAAGCTTTAGGATAACAAATTGAATAAATATCGAACTCATAATTGCTCAGAATTGACAATCAATAATAGTGGTGAAAATGTTGTTTTATCTGGTTGGGTGAATAAAAAAAGAGATCATGGAAATTTACTTTTCATTGACTTAAGGGATAATTATGGCGTTACCCAATGTATTACTGAAAAGGATAAACCATTTTTTAAAGACTTAGAAAAAATGCAGCTTGAAAGCGTTATTAAAATAAATGGCGTGGTTAATAAAAGAAGTCCTGAGACAGTTAATAAAGAGCTTAAAACTGGTGAAATAGAAATTATAATAAAATCTTATGAAATGCTAGGGACCTGTAAGGAACTTCCTCTTCCTGTTTTTAGTGATCAAGAGTACTCAGAAGAAATAAGACTAAAATATAGATTTTTAGATCTTAGAAGAAAAAAAATTCATTCAAATATATTGCTCAGATCAAAAGTGATCTCATTTATAAGAGAAGAGATGAATAAGATTGGATTTGTTGAATTTCAAACTCCAATTTTAACTTCGTCAAGTCCAGAAGGTGCAAGAGATTTTATTGTGCCTAGTAGACTTAACCCTGGAAAATTTTATGCTTTACCACAAGCTCCTCAACAATTTAAGCAATTGATAATGGTATCTGGTTTTGATAAATATTTTCAAATAGCACCATGCTTTAGGGATGAGGATGCTAGAGCAGATAGAAGTCCTGGTGAATTTTATCAGCTAGATTTAGAAATGTCATTTGTTGAACAAGAAGATGTTTTTAAAGTTGTTGAAAATCTTTTGAGCAAAGTTTTCAAAAAATTTTCCCAAAAAAAATTTTTACATGAAAAATTTCCAAGAATCTCGTATGAAGAATCGATGCTTAAATATGCAACAGACAAACCCGACTTAAGAAATCCTTTAGAAATATTTGATTTAACAAATATATTTGAAAGAGACGATGTAAAATTCGAAATATTTAAAAAGCTTGTAAAATCTGGATCTATAGTCAGAGCTATAGTTACTAAAAATACACATACGAAGCCAAGAAGTTTTTTTGACAATCTTGATAAATGGGCAAAATCAGAGGGTGCTTCAGGTCTTGCTTATTTTACTTTTGAAAAAAACACAGACATTGAGGCCAAAGGGCCAGTTGGAAAATTTTTTTCACCTAAAGCATTAAAGGAAATAATGAATATTACTAGTGCGAAAATAGGAGATAGTATATTTTTTTCATGCGATAAAGAGACAAATGTTTTACAGCTTATGTCATCAGCTAGAGAAAAAATTGCAAGAGATTTAAACTTAGTTGACGAGAATGTGTTTGCTTTCTGTTGGATAGTAGATTACCCAATGTATGAAAAAGATAAAATTACAGGAAAGATAAAATTTAGTCATAACCCGTTTTCAATGCCTCAGGGAGATGAAAAAAAGATAGATTTTAAAAATCCGCTTAATATCAAAGCATTTCAATATGACATTGTATGTAATGGAACTGAATTGTCATCAGGAGCGATTAGAAATCATAAACCAGAATTAATGTACAAACTTTTTGAAATTGCTGGTTATGATAAAACTGAAGTTGAAAACAAATTTAAAGGGATGATAAATGCACTAAATTTTGGTGCTCCTCCACATGGTGGTATTGCACCAGGTATTGATAGAATAATAATGTTATTGGCAAATGAAAAAAATATTAGAGAAGTAACATTATTCCCAATGAACCAAACTGCTCAAGATTTGATGATGAATGCACCGTCTGAAATAAGTGAAAAACAACTGAAGGAACTTTATATTAGTTTAAAAAAAAAATAGTTTATTTTTTGCCTTTAAGATTTATTCTAATATCAGACAAATCAACAAGTTTTTTTTTGTAATTGTTTCTAACAAATCCTTTACTAGTTATATCTTTCACTATTTTCAAAAATTGGTTTTGTTCCTCTGCACTGTCTATATCATTATCTCTCAGTTTATCAGCATTTGATCCAATAGATGGTGTATGAGCCAAATCTTCTCTATTTAAATATGAGATTGCTAACTCTCTAAATATATAATCTAGTATGGAAGTGGCGCTTAAAATTCTATCGTTTCCATATACTTTTCCTGATGGTTCAAATTTCGTATCGACGTAAGCACTAACAAATTCGTCAAGGGGTACACCATATTGAAGTCCTAATGAAATGGCTATTGCGAAGTTGTTCATAAGAGCTTTTACAAGTTCGCCTTCTTTACTCGTGTCTATAAAAATTTCACCTATTTTGCCGTCTTCATATTCGCCAGTATGAAGGTATACTTTATGGTCTCCAATTGTTGCCTTTTGAATGTATCCTTTCCTTCTATCAGGCATACTAAATCTTCTATTCATTACATCTTGTATTTTATTTTTAAAATTGTCATTGTCTTTTTTCACAGAACTTTTTTGATCTGAATTATTTTCAGAGACTTTTACTGAAGAAATATTTTTACTAATAGTCTCAGTTATTTTATTTTTTTCTAAACTTTTAGTTTTTCTATTATCTAATTTGACATTTATGATTTCAAATTTTCCATCTTCTCTTTTTTCTAATTTCGATAGTTCTTTTTCATTAACATCATCCAAATAATGTGTAACTTTGAAGCTACAATTATAATAAGTTTCTACTAAATATTTTGCCATAATTTATTTTATATTTGAGTCGTTTGATAATTATGTATATACAAATTCGTAATTTAGTCTAATGTAAATTTTGCAATTTAAAATTGAAAAAAATATTTATTTTTATGTTGACAGTCTTTAAACAGTTATTCGTGTGGTGGAATCAACAGACCTTAGGTACACGAATTTATACTTTTTTAAATGGTAAATTTGTTGGGAAAGATGAATTTGGAAATAAATACTATGAAAATAAAAAAAAAAATAAAAGATGGGTAATTTATAACGGTGAAATCGACGCCACAAAAATTTCAAACATATGGTATTCATGGATTCATTTCACAAAAAATAAAATTGAAATTAATAAGAATGTTAAAAAATACGAATGGCAAAAACCTCATTCGCCAAATAAGACAGGGACACCTGACTCATATCATCCACATAAAAAAAATAATGAAATTAAAAAAAAATATTCAACTTGGAAAAATTAATCTGTTAATATTTCTTTTTTTGTTAGTATTTAGTATTAAATCGTTTTCTACCGAAAAAATTTATGAAGGGAATTTTATAGAGCTTAAATTATTAGATAAAATAAGTTCTAAAAACTATAAAATAAATATTAAAATTGGAGAGGAAAAAATATTTAAAAATATTTCAATAAAACCACTTAAATGTAAAAATTCTAAATTTGACGATAATCCAGAGATTATAGCTTATTTACAGGTTAAAGATTTAAAAAATGTAGATAATGATGAAGTCTTTGTTTTTAATGGATGGACTTTTTCATCAAGCCCCTCAATAAATACATTTGATCATCCTGTATATGATTTATGGCTCGAAAAGTGTATTTATTAAATTATTTTATCGTTATCAAGCCAAGAAACATTAAAATCAGAATCTAAAAATTTTTTATGGCTTAGTAATTTTTTATGTAAATCAATAGTAGTTGTAATTCCTTCAATGACAAATTCATCTAACGATCTCATCATCCTTTGAATTGCTTCTTGCCTGTTTCTACCATGACAAATAAGCTTACAAATCATACTGTCATAGAAGGGAGTTACTTTATATCCTTGGTAAATTGCTCCATCAACTCTTGTTCTAAAACCAGAAGGTTGGTGACACATTGTTATTATTCCAGGAGAGGGTTGAAAGTTCTTACTGGCATCCTCGGCGTTAATTCTACATTCTATGGCATGCCCTCTAGGAACGATATCGCTTTGGTCCAGAGCAGTTTTACCAGTATATGCAATCCAAATTTGTTCTTTTATAATATCAATTCCAGTAACCATCTCAGTCACAGGATGTTCAACCTGAACTCTGGTATTCATCTCTAAAAAATAAAATTTACCATTCTCATAAATGAATTCCACAGTCCCTGCACCCTCATATCCAATTTTTGATACCATTTTTACAGTTTTTTCAAACAATTCGCTTCTCAACTCATTAGTGAGAATAGGGCTAGGTGTTTCTTCTATTAGTTTTTGATGTCTTCTCTGTATTGAACAATCTCTTTCATGCAAATGCACAGTATGATTTTTTCCAGATAAAACTTGAACTTCGATATGTCTTGGGTTTTGGAAAAATTTCTCAATATAAACCTCATCGTTTGCAAAAAACTTTTTTGCTTCAGATTTTGCGGCAAGAAATAACTCTTTGAATTTACTTTCGTCATGTACAATTTTCATTCCTTTTCCTCCACCTCCACCAGATGCTTTTATAAGAACTGGAAATCCAATTTTATTACAAATTCTTTTTGCATCTTCTATATTTGCAACACCACCGTCTGAACCTTCAATCACAGGTAAACCATTTTCTTTCGCAACTTTTTTAGCTTGTATTTTATCACCCATCATTTTTATTAAATTTGCTGATGGGCCTATAAATTTAATGTCATTTTCCTCTAATATTTTTACAAAATTAAAATTTTCGGATAGAAAGCCATAACCTGGGTGTACTGCCTCTGAATTTGTTAATTCAATAGCTGACATTATCGCTGGAATGTTTAGATAACTATTAGCTGGTTGATGAGGACCAATGCATACACTTTCATCAGCTAACTTAACATGCATACTTTCTCTATCAACATCGGAGTGTATAGCTACAGTTGAAATTCCCCATTCTTTGCAAGCTCTTATAACTCTTACAGCAATCTCTCCTCTATTTGCAATCAAGATTTTTTTAAACATTATTCAACAAGAATTAATATCTGATCATACTCAACTGGCTGACCATCCTCTACTGAAACTTTTTTGACTATTCCACTATGTGTTGAAGGTACATGGTTCATAGTTTTCATAGCCTCAACAATCATAACTGTGTCACCTTTTTTAATTTTTTTACCAACTTCCACAAAAGGTTTAGCACCTGGTTCAGGAGCTAAATATGCCGTACCAATAATCGGGCTCTTAACTGAATTATAATTTTCGTCATCATTTTTTTCACTTATAGATGTAGACTCTGCTTCATCTAGTTGTATGCCCTTTTTATTTATAGTTTTTTTTAAATCTTCAAGTGCATCAATTAACTTTTTTAAGACTTTTTTATCTATTTCCATTTTTTATCAATTTTTGCATTGCATTTATGGCTAAAATATAACCATTTGTGCCTAAACCACATATTATACCATCCACAACATTACTTATTAAAGATTTTTGTCTAAATTCCTCTCTTTTATAAATATTTGAAATATGTAATTCAATTTTTGGTTTTTTAACAATATCCAATGCATCTCTTATGGATACAGAAGAATGCGTAAAGCCTGCTGCATTTATTATAATACCATCAAATTTATTTCTAGAGTCTTGTATTTTTGTGACAATTTCACCTTCAACGTTTGATTGATAAAACTCGATTTCTATATTTTCTTTTTGAGCAATAGTTAAACATTCCTTCTTTAATTCTGAAAAAGTTAATTTGCCATATTGAGATTGCTCTCTTTCTCCCAATAAATTAATATTTGGTCCATTGATAATTATTATTCTATGTGGCATTAATTATTTATATATTATGAAAAAAATAAACAAAGTAAAAATAAAAATTAATGGCAAAAACTTTGTGATTAAACCCAAAATGACTTTAAAAGATATTATTACTAAATACAAAATTCCTGAAAATAAAGTAGCCATAGAGTTAAACAAAGAAATAATAAATAAACAAAATTTGAGAAAAATTAGGATAAAAAATTTTGATAAAATTGAAATTGTTCATTTTATAGGTGGTGGATAGATGAAAAAAAATGATTTTTTAATAATTTCAAAAAAAAAATTCAAATCTAGACTTATAGTTGGAACTGGAAAATATAAAAATTTTGAAGAGTGTGCAAAATGTGTAAAGCGATCTGGTGCAGAAATTGTTACTGTAGCAGTGAGAAGAGTAAATATAGAGGATAAAAAAAAACCACTATTAATGGATTATATTGATCCAAAAAAGATTACATATTTACCAAACACTGCTGGATGTTTCACATCTTCTGAGGCACTAAGAACACTTAGATTAGCAAGAGAAATTGGTGGATGGAAACTAGTAAAATTAGAAGTTCTAGGCGATAAAAAAACCCTTTTTCCAGATATGATTGAAACTTTAAAATCTACTGAAGTTTTAAGTAAAGAAGGTTTTAAAGTTATGGTTTATTGTAATGATGATCCATTAATGGCAAAAAGATTAGAAAATGCAGGAGCAGTATCAATAATGCCTCTTGCCGCTCCAATAGGTTCAGGTCTTGGAATATTAAATAAAGTAAATATTAAAATAATTAGATCTCAAACAAATTTACCTTTAATAATAGACGCAGGTCTAGGACAATCCTCAGATGCAGCTATAGCAATGGAGTTAGGGTGTGATGGTGTTTTAATTAATACAGCTATAGCCAAAGCAAAAAACCCTATTTTAATGTCAGAGGCAATGAAATTATCAGTTAAAGCTGGTCGTAACTCGTACTTGGCTGGCAGAATTCATCAAATAACTTATGGTAAAAGATCAACTTCAAACAAAGGAATTATTTAATTTTCTTTTTATAAAATTTTTTCTTTTTAAATTTTCTTTTTTTGAATTTTTTCACTTTCTCTAGTTTAATGATTTTTACATTTTCGTCTTTTATTTTTTCTAGTTTTGTCAAATTTTCCAAAATATTTAATATTTTTTTACTCTTATTTTTATATTCAATTCTATAGTCAGATAATATCATTGAATTGTTAATTAAAATATTAATTTTAAATTTATTCTTTTTTTCTATAAATTTAAGATTTTCGTTTAAATTTTCATTTATGTAATTATTTATTTGTTCGCAAACATATAAATCAACTATCTTTGCTTTATTTTCGATCCCATCAATCTCCAATTTCTTTATAATTTTAAGAGCATGAGTTTCGTTTGTCAGTGATATTTGCCATTTTACAGAGCTTTCCCTTAATCTTTGTCTAGACATTTCAAGTAAACCAAAACTACTAATTCTACCAATTTGAATTCTGGCTCTATCATTTCTACATTTTTCTTTTAATTTACGCTC